>CAYHKY010000021.1:0-20815 GCA_964357355.1 uncultured Gammaproteobacteria bacterium
ACTTTCCCCCAAGGTAACCCTGTAGCAAAGCTACAGGGAATAGACGTTATTTAAATTAGTAATGTTGCTCAATAGATAAAGACTATTTTGAGTAGAAAAATATCGCTGTAAGTAAAAATACAGCTCCTAAAAATATAAAGATTAACGCAAGCAGCATAGGAAGCCATACGACAGTTGCTTTGCCAATAAATCGTCTATAGATTTCGCTGACAACGAAAATTGGTAAAATGATTAATTCTAACCGGAAAAGTCTTGATATTGATCTTGTTTGGAGACAAGTCCATATATAAATCCAAATGCGTAACCAAACAATAATCCCACGACACTCATTGTAGGTATGAGAAATAATGCATTAGTGAAAGATTGGGCTGCTAAAGTGATCATTAATCCAAAAAAGACTCCATATCCGGTTCCCGCTAGTGCACCGGTTATTTTTGGAAAATATTTAAATCTTCTAATAGTAATTACAAGCACTGCTAAAATTGTTAGGAGCATGAGGCCGCCAAAAAGCGGATTTGATTGCGAGAAATACCGAGTTATTATCAGTGGAATAAGGGAAAAACAGCTAAGTAAAAATGAAAAACCAATTACTTTAAACCAGTAAATCATTGGCACACGGACGATTTGTTTTTGGGGGAAGAGTGCTAAGGCTGACCGGATGCTTTCCAGGTTTTGTGCTTGATCGGGTAGTGAAGCCCGATGGTGGGGAATCATCAATCCCAAACGTGTTTGATTTGGCAACGCAATTATTAACGTATCTGAAATCCAATTTTTTTTGCTTGTTACCCAGGCAACTGTCTGAGGTGTTAATACATTTGATTGTTTTGATATTCGGTCATAGATAATTAAATCATTATGATCTGTGACTCCTATGGAAAAAAAGTGTAAATTAAAAGCTCCCAGCGGACCAAGTAAAAAATATTTTCCTTGGGAAGGAAGCGACGTTGCCAATATATAATTTTTAAGAGCAGTTCCCGGTGGTAAAAGTGCAGTCAAATCAGACTTGATGGAATCTTGGGTAACATTTTCAAAATAAGCGTTTAAAGACATATTTAATATAGTATGAAACGGCGAATTAACCCGATCACAATAATTTCCAGTTACGGTTTTTGCATGATACCCAGAAAAACTGCCATATTAGTATTAGTATCAACAATTGCATACAAAAAAGGATGATTGACTGTCATGGTAAAGGGTGGTTCCGGATTTTGTCCGCCACCAGCAACAGGAAGAAGAGCGGTTACTGCTGATGCTTCCGTGCCTTCTTCATCAACTTCAACGAAAGTTTTGTGGATGCCCTCCGCAATATAGGTGAGGGGAGCAATTCCGGGAAATTGATCGCCTGTTTCAAATGCCGATCGCATACCGAGACTACGCATGATCTCGGGTAATTTTGCTTTGTATTCCGCTTTAAATTTGGGAAGTGAAATTGTGCCATCTCTGAGAGTAAAAAGTGACAACCATTCTGACCAGTTCGCGGGAGTCAGAAAGTTTAAGTAAGTATTGATATCTGATTTAGGCAAAAAGATTACCATAGCCCAATTTTCACCTTTTCCATAAGGGATTTGGATTGCTTGAAACTGATTGGTTTCCAAATACTTATAAGAATCTGTTTGCACCATGAACGGAGTTATCAGAGAAATACCATTTTCGGTTGTAAATTTTTGATCTGCAGTTAATTTAGTATCAAAAGGAGTCGTCCATTTACCTTTGAAATACACGGCATTCACCAGCACCATGATTTGTTCCTTTAACAAAGGATTATCCAAAATTGCCTTAATTTTCCCACGCGTTTGGTCACTTACCCATTGATTGACTACGGCTATTCCCGCCGGCGTAGTCAGATCCAGGGATTGGACACGGGCCATAAATGCCTCTTTATTTACGGATAAAAATTCCGGTTTGATTTGAGCGGTTATCTGGGTCCAGATAGAATTAGCGATGGAAATAGTGACATCCTGATCGGGTTTTGTAATTTGAGATAAAAATTGTTGCGAAAGATCTTTTATGTCTGAATCGCTTGCGGATTCAAATCCGAGCGTTTTCACCATCTCAGCCCGGACACTGGGTGCTGCTCCCATCATAGCTATAGAAAATGCCATTTCGAGGCTCGCAGGTGAAATAAATATGTTCTTACCCTGTTCACCTTTGACGCGGTTTTTCAAAAATTCTATTCCAAATGAATTGTAGGCGGAACTGAGTTTATCAGCCTGATTTGGTGGTGTTTCAGTTGAAAGATCAGTTGGCGAATTCATCTCAGGTGAAGGCATGGGAGGAGTAACTGATGCGGATTTATTTATAAACTGATAATAAAAATAGATGCCGGTTATGCCAATTATTACCAGTAATATTATGACAACTAACCGGAGGTTTAAATTCATTTTTGGTTTTGGTGTTGGCGGAGTTGTAGTTTGCGGTGTGACTGGTGGCGTCCTGGTTGAAGCTGTAGTTTCCATAAATGTATTATAGATTATGTTAAACAAATACACAAGAAAACTAACACCCCTGTGTTAACTAGGTTCGAACAACAAGTAACTTCCCTAAGTATTTTAAGTATACTTCGTGGATTGTTTTTAGATCACGACATGCATCGATCACATCAAGCTCTTAATTATCGCCATCATTTATAAACCATTTTTTAAGTGTTGCCCGTGTGGTCAGCCAGGACACGTAATTGACGGAAGCTAATTTAGTGTTATAATAAATGGAGTTTGGCCTACATAAGTATAGGCTGTCGAAGGTAAAAGGTGGGAAGTTCCCGCCTTTTTTATTAAATATGCCGGCAATTGTCAGAAGTGAATTTGCACTAGCTTTAAACCAAGTAGCCACTGAACGAGGCATAGATCCTGCCGTTGTTTTGGAAACGATAAAAGCTGCGATTTTGGCAGCCTACCGGAAAGATTACGGTGAAGACGAACTGGAAAAATTTAGCGTCGAGCTAAATTCAGATAATGGTGAAGCGAAAATTTTCAAAGACGAAAAAGATGTGACTCCTCCCGGGTTTGGTAGGATTGCCGCCCAAACTGCTAAACAAGTGATTTTACAACGCATCAGGGAAGCAGAAAAACAAGCCATCCTCACTGATTATACTACCAAAGTAGGTAGTGTCTTATCGGGGATGGTGCTCAGGTTTGACGGGCCCAATATCGTAGTTGACATCGGCCGCGCGCAGGCAGTCATGCCTCCAAATGAACAAGTACCAAACGAACGGTATCAACTCAACCAGCGGCTTTCTTTTTATATTGAAGGAATACGTGAAACATATCGTGGCAATGAAATCATCGTGTCGCGTGCTCATAAAAACTTAGTTTCCGGTCTTTTTAAACGTGAAGTACCCGAAGTTTCGCAAGGAGCAGTTGAAATCCGTGAAATCGCACGTGAACCGGGGAGCCGTACCAAAGTAGCGGTATTTTCAACCCAATCTGGCGTTGATCCGGTAGGATCATGTGTCGGACAAAAGGGAGTCCGTGTTCAAGCTGTCATTTCAGAATTGGGAGGCGAAGAGAAGATTGACATTATTCAATGGAATGATGATCTAGCGCATTTCATCACTGCAGCTTTGGCTCCCGCAAAGGAACTGAGTGTGACGCTAAACGAGCCAACTAAAACCGCAAGTGTCTTAGTGCCGGATGCCCAATTGTCACTTGCTATCGGAAGGGAAGGACAAAATGTCAGGTTGGCTGCCAAACTCACCGGTTGGAGAATTGATCTCAAAGGAAAAGGCGATACCGTTAAGGTAACTGCGGAGAAAGAAGCAGAAGTTGCCGCATTACCCGCAGATATTGATGCCAAAGATTCTGCCGCAAAAGCTATAGACCAAACAGAAACTGCATCAACTTCTACAAGCTCTACCGTAGTCGATCCTACACAACAAAATGCGCAAGTTCAAAAAGGACCAGCACAAACATCGTCTGCAACAGCTAATCCCCAAGATCCAGTTGTTCCGGCACAAACTAATACAGATCCGCAGTTGGCAGATGCAACCGTTTCCGGATCACAAGCAACCAGCGATCAATCAGTATCTACACCGACAACCGATAAAAACTCAGGTACGCAAAGTTCATGATCATTCTTATGCGCACCGTGTACACAAGGAAAAAAAATTATGGGAGGCAGCAATCAACTTACTATTCAAGCACGACCGCCAATTGTAGTCGTTTTGGGCCACGTGGATCACGGCAAAACTACCCTGCTTGATACTATCCGCCAAACGGATACCACTACCCGGGAAGCGGGAGGTATCACCCAACACATCGGCGCTTACCAAATTAAATCTCAACAAAATTCGATCACATTCATTGACACTCCCGGGCATCAGGCATTTGCCAAAATGCGTTCACGGGGTGCGGGGATTGCCGATATAGCCATATTAGTAGTGGCTGCCGATGATGGAGTCATGCCCCAAACCGTGGAGGCAATTGAGCATATCAAGGAAGCCAACATTCCGCTAATTGTCGTCTTAAACAAAATGGATCTTCCGGGGGCAGATCCGCAAAAAGTAAAACAACAGTTATCCAAAGCAGGCGTTTTAGTCGAAGAGTTTGGTGGCAAAGTGGTGGTGGTGCCGATTTCGGCAAAAAACAAGACAGGCATCAAAGAATTACTTGAAGTGATTACTTTAGTTGCCGAACTCAAAGAATTGTCAGCTGATCCGCAAGCATTACTTTCTGCAGTTGTTATAGAAGCTAGACTTGATAAACGGAAAGGGGTACTTGCTACACTGATCATCAAAAATGGCACCTTGAAAGTTGGAGATACGCTGTATGCGGAAGATGTTAAATGCAAAGTCCGATTGCTTACAGATAGCTTTGGGGCTGTTGTTACCAAGGCAATGCCCGCTACCCCGGTGGAAGTGATGGGATGGGAGGGTATTCCGGTTATAGGCGCGATCGTCAGTCCGGTTGCGGGGATTAAGACGCCCTTATCTGATCAGTCAAAAATCAATCCCTACACACTGTCATTACCCACCATAATCCGCGAAACAAAACTCAAGCTCATGCTTAAAACAGATGTTGCAGGTACTCTTGAAGCTATTTTAGGGAGTATGCCAACAGGAGTCGAGTTGATAAGTTCTGAAACCGGAGACATCACCGTTGCCGACGTTTTACATGCCAAAACTACAGGGGCATTAATCATCGGGTTTAACACAAAAATTACCACAGAAGCCAGAAAACTTGCCGACGTCGAAGGAGTAAATGTCAAAATATACCAGGTGATTTATCAATTACTTGAGGATATTAGTGAAGTTGCAGAACTTATCAAAAATCCGGCGGCTCAGGAAGAATTATTGGGAAATGCCACAATTCTGGCTGAATTTGCATCAAGCGGTGAGAGAGTAGCCGGGTGTCGTGTGGCAGGAGGCCGGATTGTCAGGGGTGATACTGTGCGTTTGGTTAGGGACAACGTCGAAGTTGTCACCGCACGCATCAAATCTATCCGGCATGGGAAGGAAGACATCCCAAAAGCAGAAACCGGAGTGGAGTGTGGGATCATGTTTGACCGAAAACTTGACTTTAAAATCTCCGACTCTATAATAGCCTATAAAAAGCGCCAGTTACTTGTCTAAATACTCATCCTGCCTCAGTATTTTTTTAGTATGAATCTTTCTGCAGACGCAAATGCATTTAAGCTCTTATTATCCGGTCAAACTAATATTGCAATTTTCCTTCAAGAAAATGCGACCCGGGATGCCGTAGCCGGGGGTTTAGGTCTTTTTCTGACGTTAATTAAATTGGGTAAACAAGTTGCGATTTATTACCAACGGCAGCCGATAGTGGGATGGAGTCATTTGGTGGGAATCAATAAACTTACCCAGCACGCCAGCAGCAAAAATTTTGTAATTTCTCTGGATTATGTGGAAGGGTCGATTGAAAAAGTTAGTTACAACATTGAGGGTAACAAATTTAACCTGGTAATTGAACCGCGCGCCGGATTCCCCGATTTTGATGAAAAAAAAGTTTCCTATAAAAGCAGTGGTTTTAAGTCAGACCTGGTAATTACTATTGCTGCTCCGACACTTGAATCTCTCGGCAGTTATTTCACTGAAAATCAATCCTTATTCCAAGAAAAACCGATTGTGACTTTTGCTCATCAATTAGAAACTCAATACGGGAAAATCAATCTGGTACAGTCAGGCGCCGCCATTTCTGAAATAATTGCCAATGTTATCAAAGCTGCCCAGTTTTCAATTGACCCAGATATTGCGTCCAACTTGTATGACGGCATTATATCCGGCAGCCGCAATTTTTCGGCGACGTTTGTGACACCCGAGACACTTGAAACTGCTGCGTGGCTTATGCGTCAGGGAGCAAGAAGGATTCACGCCAGGCAAGAAGAAATGCCCACCAGAGAAATGGTTTCCGGTACTCAAGCAGAATCTCCCCAGGCTCCGCCGGACTGGCTTAAACCCAAGATATATTCAGGAAAGACCAGCGGACCATCTCTTTTGTAAAGAGGTTTCTCTTTCTTGTAATATCAGCCACAATACGCTATACTAGCTTTTAGGTTGGCGCGTTTTACGCCCCAACTGTTTTTGTAATATTACCAAATTTATGGCAACTAAAAAAATAGCCACAACCAAAAAAAAGGCAGCTGTAAAAACAAAAGCCGCGAAAAAAATTGACACTTCGATAGCCGTTCCTACAGAAGAAAAGCTGCAAATTATTGAAGCGTTTGCCACTAAAAAGGGAGATACGGGGAGCCCCGAGGTACAAATTGCGCTTTTGACCAAACGGATTGAAAAATTGGTTGGTCACCTCAAGCATAATCCATCAGATAATCATTCACGCCGGGGACTCCTGGGTATGGTGTCCAAGCGCCGTCGCCTGTTGAATTACTTATCAGAAAAAGATGGAAAAAGGTACAAAGAAGTATATTCCAAACTTCAGTTGGACAAATAAGTTAAGATGAAAGTAAATAAGGGACAGAAGATAGTTGTGTGAAAAAACTGCGTTGACACAAACCTCTTCAGGCTTTCTGCTTTTGAGATCAAAAAAAATGAAATTAATTACAAAATCAGTAGAAATTGGTGGCCGGACACTTACCTTTGAAGTCGGCAGGTTTGCCGAACAAGCTACATCAGCCGTGGTTGCCCGTTATGGCGACACAATGGTACTTACCACTGTCGTGGCGGCAAAACCCAGAGCTGATTTGGGTTATTTTCCTTTGGGTATTGAATACATGGAACGGCTTTATGCCGGCGGTCGTATAAAAGGCAGCCGTTGGGTCAAACGCGAGGGTCGGCCCTCTGACGACGCTGTGTTACGGGGAAGGCTCATTGACAGGTCTGTAAGACCACTTTTCCCCAAAGGTTATGCTCAGGAAGTTCAAGTCGTAGTGACTATTCTTTCTATGGATGGAGAAAATCAGCCGGATATTGTAGCCATGAATGCAGTCTCGGCAGCTCTCGCTATTTCCCCGATTCCCTGGAATGGTCCGATAGGTGCAGTTAGGCTTGGATTTGTATCTCCCAAATCCGACAGCCAGGGTCATTTCCTGGTTAACCCTTCAGAATCCGAAGCTGATTTTTCGGATATGGATTTGGTTGTGTCATCTACTTCGGAAAAAATCCTGATGATTGAAGCAGGTGCCAGGCAAGTTTCAGAAACAATTTGCTTTGAAGCACTAAAAACTGCTAAAGGTGAAGCGCAAAAAGTGGTGGAGACGATAAAAGATCTGGTCAAAGAAGTAGGCAAGAAGAAATTGGAATTTGTCAGTACTTCTCCCAAAGAAGATTTGCTTAGTAAACTTAAATCCGATTACAAAAAAGAAATTGAAACGCTTCTGTTACAGCGCATAAACAAAGAAAATGAAGGCGAAGAGCTAGAGGTGTTTTCTACAGAAGTTTTTGCAAAATACGAGGAGCTTTACGAAAAGAAAGAAATTGAAAAAGCGCTTGATTATCTGGTTAAGCAAAAAATACGTGAGGATATCATTTCATCCGGTAAACGTCCGGATGGGAGAAAATTGGATGAAGTCAGGCCTATTTCAATTGAAGTGGGAATTTTACCCCGCACTCATGGTAGCGCAGTTTTTCAAAGAGGCCAAACGCAAGTGTTGACTGTCGCCACATTAGGTGCTCCATCACTTGAGCAACTTATCGAAAGCCCGCTGGGTGAGGAATCCAAGCGCTACATGCATCATTACAGTTTTCCGCCTTATTCGGTAGGTGAAACCGGCAGAGTCGGTTTTCCCTCCCGGCGCGAGATCGGGCACGGGGCACTTGCGGAACGAGCGCTTCTGGGTGTGATTCCCGGAGAGGAAGAATTCCCATATACTATCAGACTTGTATCCGAAGTCATGTCATCCAATGGTTCAACTTCCATGGCTTCCACCTGCGGATCAACCTTAGCTTTGATGGATGCGGGAGTTCCAATCAAAAATCCGATTGCGGGAATTGCGATGGGGTTGATGACCCAAGGCACAAAATACAAATTATTGACAGATATCATCGGTCTGGAAGATTTTTCCGGAGACATGGATTTCAAAGTAGCCGGCAGCAAAGACGGTATCACCGCGATCCAATTAGACGTCAAAATTGACGGTTTGTTGGACAAAATGATTGATGAAGCGCTGGGTATGGCCAAAAAAGCCAGGCTCCACATTCTGGAAAAAATGGTTTCAGTCATGCCTCAATACAGATCACAACTGTCGCAGTACGCACCACGGGTAGTGATGGTAAAAGTGCCCCAGGATAAAATTGGCGAAGTCATCGGACCGGGGGGTAGAGTGATCAGAGCCATCATTGCCGAAACTGGGGCGACTGTTGATGTGGATGATGACGGTAATGTTTCAATCACGGGTACAAGTGAGGAAAGTGTGACCAAAGCCAAGACATGGGTCGAAAACTTGATAAGAGAAGTACATCCTGATGAAGAGTACGACGGAACAGTAAAAAGACTTATGCCTTTTGGTGCATTTGTGGAAATTTTACCCGGAAAAGAAGGACTAGTTCATGTATCACAAATGGCTGCCGGATTTGTAGCAGACCCTTCAAAAATAGTACAAATCGGACAGGCAGTCAAAGTCAGGGTTTTGGAAATTGATGACCAAAAAAGGATCAATCTTTCCATGCTTTTTGGTGAAGATAAAAAACCGATAGAACGCCGGCCAGCCCGGCCCTCATTTGGCGGCGACCGCCGCGGCGGGTTTAGAAAAAGATATTAAGTCTAAAAAAATCGCTAAATTCATGACCCTAACACCACAAGAACTTGAATTATCTTCTGAGTTACCTCCGGAAGGCAGTTTATTAAGAATAACAAAAACTATTACTAACGCAGCAGAAGGTCAATCTGGTCATCAAATACAAGTCCCTGAAAATTGTTTTCTACTTATGATAAATAGGAAGTCTGGTTGGAAAAATTTTAGCTTTTGTCATTTATATTTTCAAGAAGAGCGTAACTTGTTGGTCAAAACAAAAGATAATATTATTAGAAAAGGATTTCAAGGAATTTTGTTGCCCATGATAGGAGTGGGAATTCCTCATCAAGATATTTTATTTTGTACTGAAGTTTTTGGTAAAGAAAAATTCAGTATTTATTACATATTTGATACAAACGGATATGATGTAACAGTTGAATCTTCGACTCATAGTTCAGATTCTCCTGTTTTTGTATTAAAGTAATCTTCTTTTTGGTTGTATTCTGGTATCCGGCTTAGGTATACTGTTTACGTATGGCGAAATTAAGTGAGCTTATTGGTGATTTGCGAATCAAAGTTCGCGAAGCCGTTCTTCCTCCCCAACTTGATAAGCGGGTGACCACCATGCTTGATGAAGTCGAGCGGTTGATGGGCGGATCGCTTGAAACACTTCCTCATTTTGAAGCAATTGCCAAATACGTGGAGTGGGTGAGCGATTTGCCTTGGCACCGTCAAACCAAAGATGAGTTGGACTTGAAAAACGCCGCCAATATGTTGCATAAAAACCACTTTGGTTTAGAGCCAGTCAAGGACCGCATCCTTGAGTATTTGGCAGTTCTCAAACTGCAACTTGAGATGGGTAGAAAACAGGCGGAAACGGGACAAAATAGACTGATGCGCGCGCCGATTCTCTGTCTGGTGGGACTTGTGGGAACCGGTAAAACTACGTTGGCTTATTCCATAGCTGAAGCGATGGGCAGGAAATTTGCCCGGATTCCTTTTGGCGGTATGTCAGATGCATTGGAGCTAAGGGGTCAGTCGCGCGTACGGCCGGATGCCGAAGTGGGCCTGGTCATGAAAGCGCTTAAATTTTGCGGTACCAGAAATCCGGTTATCCTGCTTGATGAAATTGACCGCGTTGCAGAACACGCCCGGGGAGATATTATGGGTGTTTTAGTTGAACTTCTGGATCCTGAACAAAATAGCGGATTTACTGATCACTATATCGATTTCCCCTTCAATTTGGCCGAAGTTTTATTTATAGCAACAGCCAACAATACGACACATATAGCTACCGCTGTTTTGGATCGGCTGGAACCAATTCAGATGCCTTCCTATACCGATGAGGAAAAAATCAAAATCGGCAGAGATTATGTATTACCAAGATTGCTTAAGGAATCAGGAATTACGAAAGAACAATTGATGATTGATGATGTAGTTTGGCCAAAAATAGTTAGGCCGTTGGGTTTTGACTCGGGAATCCGCTCACTTGAAAGGACTATAAATGGTATTTGCCGAAAAGTTGCCCGTGCCCTCGTGGAAGGTAAAGGTACGGCGTTTCACATCACCCAAGAAAATGTCAAGGATTTTTTACCTACCTGGTAATATTTATGGCCCATAAAATCTACATTCGCGACAAAGAAACAGTAAACCTTTTCCCTCTTGGCGGTATCGGCAACGTAACTAAAAACATGTTTGTTTATGAGTACCGCATTGACGGGGTGCTCATGGACATACTATTAGTTGATTGCGGTATCGGTTTTCCCGATGAAGCGATGTATGGGGTCGATCTCGTCATACCTGATGTAACATACCTTTTCGACAAAAAAGATAAAATTCGGGGGATGGTTTTGACTCACGGCCACGATGACCATATCGGGGCGCTTCCGTATGTATTGCCCAAACTTCCGCATTTTCCCATTTACGGGACCAAATTGACCACCGCCTTTGCGCAGTTAAAACTCAAGGAATTTGGCATTGATGCCCGCATCAAAACTGTAGAAACTGGTGAACCCATTACGCTTGGTACATTTACCGTATCAGCAGTCAGGGTAACTCATTCCATACCCGATGCCACCAATTTAGTAATTAGTACGCCAATTGGGGTGTTTTATCACGGCAGCGATTTTAAATTTGACCTGACTCCGCTTGACGGTAAACCATCAGAATTGGGAGCAATTGCCGCCGCCGGAGAACGCGGTATTTTATGCCTGTTATCAGATAGTTTAGGGGCAGAAAGAAGCGGGTATACACTTTCCGAGCAAGTTATTGAAGATACGCTTGAGGATGAACTCAGAAATTGTGGTGGCAAATTCCTCTTTACAACTCAATCATCCAACATCTCCCGTATTGGGCAGGCAGTCAGCGTAGCTTTGAGACATCACCGGAAAATTGCATTTATCGGCAGGAGCGTTGATCAAAATACGGAAGTAGCGCGAAAACTGGGATATTTATCTGTTCCAAATGAGGCGATCGTTTATGACAAACAACTTTTGAGATTGCCTGATAATCAGCTTTTTATCATTGTTGCAGGGAGCCAGGGGCAAGCAGATTCAGGGTTGTTTCGGATTGCCCGGGGAGAGCATAAATTTATCAAAATCAGGGAGGGCGACGTAGTAGTATTTTCCGCAGATCCGATACCTGGAAATGAAAATCAGGTACATGCTCTTGTTGACACATTAGCACAAGCAGGCGCACGTGTCTCATATTCTGACGTGATGGAAAACCTGCATGTTTCAGGACACGGGAGCCAACAGGATTTGATGCTGATGCTTTCACTCACTAAGCCAAAATACATTTTGCCGATCGGAGGCACATATCGGCACATGATTGCTTACCGTAAACTGGCGGAATCGATGGGGTATGGAAAGGGGACCGTATTACTTCCTGAAGAAGGAGAAGTCCTGGAATTTTCGAAGTCCATGGCTCCCAGGGTGGCCAATCGGGTAGAGACGGATCAGATCATGGTTGACGGATTAGGAATTGGCGATGTAGGGGACGTAGTTTTGCGGGACAGGAAAACGCTGGCTAAAGAGGGTATCATGGTGATCGTAGTTCCGGTTGAAGCAACGACAGGTAAAGTAACAGCTGATCCCGATATCATCTCCCGCGGGTTTATCTACATGAAAGAATCCGGAAATTTAGTAGAACAGGTGAAACGAATAGTTACTCATTCATTGAGTCTAAAAAAAGGCAGAATCCATGAGTGGCATTTTATGAGGAGAAGTATTGAGGAAGATGTCGCCAAGTTTTTGTTCAAAGCTACCGGCAGGCGTCCGCTCATAGTTCCGGTATTGGTGGAAGTATAATTGATAGTTGAAAATGCAAGGATCAAAATGTAAAATTACAATTGTAAATACATAAGAGCAATTGTTTATAAGTTTTTAAATTTTTCATTGCCGCTTTGCATTTTGATATTTAATTTTTTACATTTACAATCATGCCAACATTTTTACTTATAGGTATACCTATCGCAGTTGCCGTTTTGTTATGGGGGATTTTAAGTTTACCTGATGAAGAGGAAAAAAAAGAACCGGAAGCGCCTTCCAAGCCTCAAAAAAAAACTTCAAGAGGGAAAAAATAACCTTTCTTTCATTCAACCACTGTTTTAAACTCTGTATACGGCAACAAAATTAGATATTATTCTAGGATTTGCTAGTTCAGGTTACTTTAATGAAATATAGGACTTTATTATGGCTGGTTTTTATCATGTGTTTTATGACCACGTCAGCATTTGCCATAAGCATAGATATCAATAATCTTCTCAAAAACTGGTTAACAAATAGTTCCGCTTTTGATGTTTTTCCCGATGGAAAAGTAAACACATTAGATTTTGGAAAAGCAATTATTCCCAATCCTTCTCCCACGCCAAGCACGCTACCTTCATCTTCGTCTGTCGTGCATACACCCGTTTGGATTGAAGTTAGTACCGGATTTACTGATGTGACTTCCCGCCAAATCGTCCGTGCAAAAAATGATAGAGTTTATATTTTCGGCGGTCAGGCAGAAACCTCCCGGGTACTCAAGGCATACTGGACGACCAATTCAGGATTGCCCACAACAAGTAACAATTTCAACGGTACTACTCAAGTGACGGATCCAAATATGGTTGTCCAAACTGATGCAGCCTATGACGGAAATAGTACGATATTTGTATCGGTATATACGCAAACGACCACAAATTCGGCAACTGTTCTGAGAATTTATCCATTTGATATCAGTTCAAATACATTTAAAACTCCGCTGACTATAGATGCCGGAGCGCTATCACTTCCACCAAGCGGCTCCCCCTATTATTTAGGTTCAGGTGGAGTATCGGGAATGTTTGATAAAACAGGCATTTTCCATATTGCTTACTGGTCGAGCGGTAACAATATTTCACATCGTGCATATACTTACAACGTGAGCACGAATACTCTGATTTTGATTTCCGGTCCAACTCAGATAAATATACTGGGTCCTGCTAACCATCCTCACCTGGCAATTTCTCCACTTGACAATTCAGTCACCATAGCCTGGCTTTCCCAAGCCGCTACACCCCAAATATTGGCGCGTACAAAGTTGGTAGGTAGCAATTGGGGTAGTATCCAGACAGTAAGTAATGCTCCAGTTTGGACGAGTAATAATTTTGGAAAAAATGTTGATCAAGGTCCTTCAATGGTGATTGATTCAACAGGTGTCAAACATTTGACCTATATGGGAAATGACAGTTATGGACATATACATTATGCGACAAGTAATGGTGGGAGTTGGACTGATGTGGCGCTTCCCGCTTATTCACACGATCCTGCAATCACACTAGATGCAAATGGCACTCTCTATATTTTTGGTCATGGGCATAGT
The DNA here is from genome assembly GCA_964357355.1 of uncultured Gammaproteobacteria bacterium. GTDB lineage: Bacteria > Patescibacteriota > Microgenomatia > UBA10105 > UBA10105 > CAYHKY01. Next base: position 13,981 of record CAYHKY010000021.1, read on the forward strand.
TTGAGTACCACTCAAGATAATGGATGTAAATCCGACCGCAATATGTGTTTTCTCAAAAAACCCGCAGGTGAATCGTGGTCACCACAAACTCTTTTTGCCGCTCAACAAACACAAGGCCACTTTGATGCGAGTCCATCAGTTAAATGGTCAGTGGTGGGATGGCATAGACCTGAATATGCAGAGTTCGTGTGGTTTAGAGTAAACGGTGGAAGTTATGCCAATACGACGATCATGTATGGAAGATATTAGATGGTAATTATTTTTTGTACATCCACACGTGGCGATAACCTTCTTTAAATCCCAGCTTTTTATAAAATGATATAGTGGGCAAGTTCTTTTCGTTTACGAGTAGCGCAAAATAACCGATTCCCAGTTTCTGGATTCTTTTATACGCTGCATCGGTCAGCTTCCTGCCAATCCCCATTTTACGAAAAGGTGCATGGACGTAGAGAGTTGAACAATATGCCCATTCATGAAATACCATTGCTACACACATGCCGGCGAGTTTTCCATCGACTTTTGCCACTAACAAAATATCCTTACCTGGATGTTTAAGCCACTTGGTGAGTCCCTTTTTGGAATACCATTCATCATCTTGACTTGCTTTAAGCTCCGGTGCAGCATTACCCCAGGCAACCAGAGTATCCAGATCGAATAGCTTCGGGGTGATGATTTGGATATTATTCATTGCTTTTTAATTTCGGAAATTATGGAATTGCGGAGAAGATTTCGAACCGATAAGCTGATATTTCTTGCTGCTTCACCCACAACCAGGAGTTCACGAACTACGGCGTCTGCGATGGCAAAGTCTTCATCAAACAGCTTACGCCCGCCCCGGTTGGTAAGACTTAAGATTTTATTTGCAGCATCGAGAATGTGTTTCAAGTATACGCTGTCGTTATGCTTTGACATAAAGTGGCTTTACATCTCTAAGGACATCGTTTTTAAAGTATTTACTTAGAAACCCTTCGGTCAATAAGTCTACTTTGCGGTGTGTTATCTGTTGTAAATCATCTCTCATAGCAGACAGCTCAAGCAACCCAGTTTCTGCTTCAGGAGCAAATCTAACTAACATATCGATGTCGCTATCCGGATTGTCATCTCCATGCACTATAGATCCAAATACGCCAAGGTATTCAGCATTATATTTTTTACAGATCGGTGCGAGTTTGGTTTGATCAATATGAAATTTCATGACTAAATTATAGCAGGAATCAAGTTTTGACGATATTGTTGTAAATGAGAAAAAATGAATCTTCTATTTGACTATATCGTTCAGCCAGTTTGAGAAATCTACATTGATTTTTTCCACGGCTAATTGGCCGATGAAATTGTCATAATTGACATGTTCTTTTATTACCTTTTTCACTTTTTCGTAGTACCCGTCTTGAGTTTTCACGATTAAGACAACCTCAGGTTCTTCGGTTATCTCGTTTTTGTAGTTATACATGCAGGTGATGGGGAAGAAATTGACACAGTTTGCCAATTTCATCTCTAATAATTTTCTGCCTATTTTTCGCGCCTCTTCAACATTATTTAAAGTAGAGTAAATGATTTTCATCACTTATTTTACAATTCAATATATCCTGCCCTTTTTAATAATGGATCCCGGTCAACATAAAAATTTCTTTCCCAGGCATGTTTTTTGAGTTCTGCCAATAACTTCGGACTTAAATACCGACCATCAGATACTGAAACATTTGCTTCAACATTTTTCACTTTTCGTGTTCCGGGAATGACAGTTGAAACTTCTTCCATTGACAATAAATATCTTAACGCCAGTTCAGGTAAGGTTTGAGCTTCGTTTCCGAGTAACTTACTTAACTTCTCAACTTTCGGAACCGCTTTTTTCAGTCGTTCTTTACTAAAATATACAGAATGCATAGGATCACTAAATGTGGAATCAAGTGTGAGTTTACCCGTGAGTCCGCCTTCATCAAGAGGTACTCTGGCAATCAGGCCAATATTATTCTTTTTTACATAAGGCAGGAGTTTTTCAGTCGGTTTTTGATGGAAAATATTAAAAATGCACTGGACAGTTGAAATAAGACCGGTGTCCAGGGTTTTCAGGCAATTACTTGGTTGATAGTCATTAATTGAAATTCCCCAGTATTTTACTTTTCCCTCCTTTGTCAATTTTTGAATTGTTTTTTTCCAACCGTCATCATTCACAAAATCATCCTGCCAGACATGGAACTGCATCAAATCTATCGTATCAATTTGAAAATGTTGCAGTGAGCTTTCGGTCATTTTGATTATATATTCAGGCGGAAAAACTTCAGAAATAGGCACATTTTTCCACGCCGGCCACTTTTGATTTTTTCCGGGAATTTTTGTGGCAATAATGACTTTATTTCTTAAACTCTTTTCTTTCAGAAATTTACCTATAAATTCTTCACCTGCCAGACGGCCCTCTTTTTCGTTATCTTCATGTCTGCCGTAAACCCAAGCTGTATCAATGAAGTTTCCTCCCAAATCAAAATAACGCTCAAGTGTTTTCCGGCTTTCCTGTTCGTCAGGTATTTCCCAGCCCCAGGGTTTGCCTGAAAGTTGCCATGTACCCATGCCAATCTCAGCAACTTTTAATCCGGTTTTGCCAAGTATGCGATATTGCATATTTAAATACTTTTAAACTTTACTAGAGTTTATCAAACTCCACAATTCCAACATTTACATCTCGAAGTATTTTTCTCAGCAATCCCTTACCTACTTTTTCTCCAGAATGCATGGGGACTGTGGTTTTCCTTCCATCAAGGTGATGAAGACGTAAGTGACTACCTTTTTGTCCTGCTTTCATAAAGCCTAGTTTGAGTAGTTTACTCACTAGCTCGCGTGAACGAATGGGAGACAGTTTAGGCATACTGGACGGTAATATCTTCAATGCCGAAGAAATGCGGGTTCGCTTGCGGGGTACGTGATTTTTCTTTTGCTACATCGGTGTCTGACTCTAAAACAAGTTCAATTGCCTCACGAATCCGGCGTCTGACAATTTCCAATGTTTTACCTTGGGTGTAACAACCAGGAAGTTCCGGAACAGAAGCGACATACAATCCGTCTTCGTCTTGTTCGATCAATACTTTGAACTGAAATTGTTTATGCCTTTTCATATATTATATTGAGTATTATAACACTATTATTATCAGTTTTTTTCTAAGTAGGGGTAGGGAATGAGTTCGAATATTTTTTAATTTATAGGACGTCTTCGTCAAATTTTTAGTCATCATGCGGAAACTAAAACCTTTATAAAATCCTTCGCGTAAATAAAATTTTCAGCGCTTGCATTTTTTGTATCGACAAGCTGTATAATATTCTTAACACTTTTCATTAATAATGCGTTAAGTTTGATTAGATTTTATTTTCGATGCTACTTTTTCTCGAACAAAAGCTGAAAAACTTAATTTCTTTTTTGCAGCTTCCTGCTTTAGTTCCTGATAATCCTTCTTCGGAAATTTTACCTTAACATTAAACAATCTCATAGAGCAGTTATTTTGTAATTAGCTTTAGCTTTGGTAGTAAAAAATCAACAACTTGTTTCTCTCCGGCAATACACCACAAATGATAAGGATCTCCCTTTCTTTTTCGTTCTTCATCGATATGAAATGTTTCAAAAATTCCTCCTGCTTCTTCAATGAGTATCCAACCGGCTGCTATATCCCAAAGAGCAGGACCCAAGGAAAGGGAAAAATCAAAGTTCCCGGCTGCGGTATGAGCATAGTTGAAAACTGTCGCATATGGGTGGGTAGATTCGAATTTGAGACGGAAACGTGTTTCGATAAAACGTTGATATACGTCCTTTCCGTAACCGACAACACAGGCACCATAAAGTTTGTCCAGTTGTGCATTGTGACGGATGTGAATAGGTTTATCGTTTAGAAATGCACCTGAGTTTTTGGCAGCCCAAAAGTATTCGTTAAGCAGCGGTAGATATATAGCTCCAAATACAGGGTGATTATTATGCACAAGAGCAACCGAGATCCCGAATATCGGCACGCCGCGGGAAAAATTTAATGTGCCGTCAATTGGGTCGACCACCCAACAAAAATCCTTATCAAGTTCTTGTTGTGAGGATTTGTACGTCTCTTCGCTGTAGAAGCCGATTGTGGGAAAATATTTGGCCAATTCTTTCCGTAGAAAATTTTCCGTATCAATATCTGCCTGAGTAACAATTGACGAGATAGTATCAGAGTACTTTTGTTTTATTTCACTTCTATTTAAGACCTGAGTCAGTTTAATACCAGCGGTTTTGATAATCTTTTCGACTCTGGTGAAATCAGGTGGAGAAAATTGATTCATAAAGTACTTTTGCACCATTCTACAACGTCCCGCAAAAATTCAGCGTGTACATGGGGAGGTTTTTCCAAACCATGATCTCCGTCTTTATAAATTTTTAAACGTTTCTTCTCATGGGGAATTGCTTCGTAAATACGTTTTGTGTTGTCAGGATAAACATACGAATCTTGGTCGCCGGTAGCTAAAAATACCGGCATTAATAATTCATTCGCTTGTTTGATTTCATCATATGTTTCAAGAACTTTCCAAAAATTACTGCCTATAGGATCAGATTTTCCGCTTGTCCGGGGATAATAAGAAATTCCACCCGGGTTGTAAGCTTTTTTCTCAATGAATTTCCGTTTCAGGTTGGCATAAGTATTAAACGCACCGCTTAGAAAAAGAACTGATTTTATATTTGTTAAATCGGTAAGAAGAGTTGAGGGAGCTCCGCAGGATTGGGCGATGATTCCAATTTTTTTGATATCTATATTTTTATGTTTCATAAGCCAGGATAAAACATCTTCAATTTGCCGCGCTAGCCGTACAAAGGTCATCTCGGCATAATTTCCTTGAGATTTTCCAGTTCCGGCAAAACTGAATTGGACTGTTGTATAGCCGTTTTTGACGATCAACCTGGATATTTCATCAAACGAGTTGCCATCCTCATGCAGATCTGCTCCCAACCCGGAAACAAAAAGAACAGCGGGAAATTTTCCCTTCTTTTCAGGTCGGCGAGTTAGCGCTTCCAATTCTTCTCCAAAGCGGTTGGTTATAAAAATGTTTCTTCGTTTCATTTATTTCTGTAATCCTGAATTATCATTTTCAGTAACTAATTTTTACGCATAGCGAAGGACCAGATCAAAGAGTGGTTGTCTGAGTTCGCCTTGAAAATTGTGTACATCGCGGCCTTGCATATTTGGCGGGCGATCCAAAACATGCAGTGATCCATGCCGAACTCGATTAAAAATCTTCCTTGATTCCTCTTGAGAAATAACGTCCGCCTCAGTTTCATCAGCATGGATTAGCACTACTGGTTGATTCAAAGCTCCATATGTGTCAAGAAAAATATCGTCATTTGGCGGTTTATATCTGATCTCGGCAATACGGGAGTCTTGTGTATCCAATAGTTGAACTGCTGAGAGATTAGTTTCAAATCCGTGAAATGCGTGAATAAAACCCGCAGGAAGGGCATGACGTCTCTTTCCGATTAACCATCTTCCGGACATGGATTTCGCAATTTTATCTTTAAAATATGGTAAGGTGAGCACTTTGTAAGGGTTTACTAATGGTCCTAAACTGATGATTGCCCTTAAATCAGTTTTATCAGATGGAGACAATAAAGCCAGAGTGCCACCGTAAGAAACCCCAATCAATCCTGCCCTGATTTTATTTTTTGGGTTTACAGGTTCGGCTCCAGGTTTATTGGTCATGTGGTGCAATACTGTTTGAACTACCAGCAGATTGCCGGCAATTGAATCCCAATCATCATTATCGTAATTAAAAGTGACCACTTCAAAACCATTATTAGCCAAATGAGAAGCCAGACGGACGACTAATTCATCCTTTTCCGTACCCAGGAAGCCGGGAGTTACAATAATTCTGGGAAGTCCTTCTTGGGGAGTAGTTTCTTTGGGAGTCCATATGGTGCCGGATGCGTCAATATCATGAATTAGAGTGAGAGATTCAGAGATATGAAATGGTTTTGTGGTATAGCGATCAGATTTGGTTGCAGTTTCAAGGAAAATGTTCATAAATTCAGATTGATCCAAGTTTGGGTATAAGCCAATCAACTACCTGATTATTTCCCGCGATAAACCACAGGTGATACGGATCGCCTTGCTTTTTACTCTCGTTATTCTCTTTGACAATCATGCCTTTTCCCCCGGCTTCTTCGACCAGTATCCATCCAGCTGCTATATACCACAAAGCTAGATTGATTGCCATCATCAGATCAAACTGACCGTTGGCTACGTGGGATAAATGATATACCGTACAACTGAATCCTCGGGTGTGCAATTCATAAGCGAAAACAGTCTGCCTTGTAGATTTTCAGACAAGCCTTTGTGACCGAGTACCGCATACAATTGTTTAGGATCGGTGCGATTAGCCACTTGTAATTTCCTTCGACCTAAATATGCTCCCTGATTCCGGTGTGCCGAGTAGAGTTCGTCATCTTCAGGAAGATAAATAATGCCAAAGACAGGCCGATTTTGGTAAAGCAACCCGACGGAAATACCATATAAGGGAATATTTCGAGAAAAGTTCAACGTGCCGTCGATAGGGTCAACAACCCAGACGCATTCTTTTTCTAGTTCTGTTTGAGTCTCTTTGGCCGACTCTTCACTATAAAAACCGAATGTTGGGAACTGTTTAACTAATCGTTCTCGCAAGAAATTCTCTGTATCGATATCAACTTGGGTAACTGTGTTTGTTGAAAGATGGCCGATATTTTTTGAAGCGAGTACCCGTGCGCCTTTTTGTTTAATTAATTTTTTTCCGGCATCAGTTATTAGACTTGCTGCGTAATTAGTAATCTTGTAGGCTATGTGTATAGGAGGAATAC
>CAYHKY010000022.1:0-10022 GCA_964357355.1 uncultured Gammaproteobacteria bacterium
CTCTTACATTTCCATCAACTGCGAACGTAATTATCCATCATCAGGCGCGTCCGGTATTTGCCGATGTGGATTTGTCGACTTTGACTATTGATCCTGTACAAATTGCAAAAAAAATCACCAGTAAAACTCGTGCTATTATCCCGGTAGATCTACATGGTCGTCCTTGTGATTATGACAGAATTGTGGATATAGCCAAAAAACAGAAGTTATTTATCGTTGAAGATGCGGCTCATGCGGCCGAGGCAATTTACAAAAAAAAACGAATTGGGTGTATTGCTGATTTTACAGCTTTTTCATTTTACGTCACCAAAAATATCATGACAGGTGAAGGTGGCATGCTCACGACAAATCGCAAGTTGTGGGCAGACGAGGCTCGTATACGAAGTCTACACGGTATTTCAAAAGATGCTTGGAAACGATATTCAAATGAAGGATTCACTCCCTATGAAACTCTCTATCCGGGATATAAATACAATATGATGGATTTGGTTGCCTCATTTGGCATACATCAACTTGCCGATGTAGAACGAATTTAATTACTAGAAAACGATATTGGGAGATGTATGATAAAGCTTTCAAAAAACTTGACTCTATTTATACACCTTTACAGGAATTACCTCATACGCGACATGCCCGTCATCTCTATGCCATACTTATACGACCAGAAAAGCTTAAGTTAAATCGAAATCAATTTTTGGCCGCAATGAAAGCAGAGGGTATCGGTACGGGAATTCATTTTACTGCCTTGCATCTTCATCGTTATTTTCGTAATGCTTTTGGTTACAAACCTGGTGACTATCCTAATGCAGAGTTTATTGGTGAACGTACACTGTCCCTCCCTCTGTCTCCGGCATTCTCTACCCAAGACATCAAGGATGTTATAGCTGCTGTTCTTAAACTTGCCACATACTATCATCGATGAAAATACCTTCATCCATTCTTATTACCGGTGTGGCCGGCTTTATTGGGTCTACACTTGCACGAACACTTTTAACGAAGAAGGTTAAAGTGATAGGTATTGATAATTTTTATCCTAATTACTCGAAGAAATATAAGCAGGAAAATTTGAAGGCATTAACAAGTTTTAATCATTTTCAATTTCATGATATCAACATTTTATCCTCTTCATCCCTTAAGGGTGTATTTAAGAAATACCGACCTCAGGCAGTTATACATTTGGCGGCATTGACAGGTGTTCGAGCTTCAATTGCGAATCCAAAAATTTATTTTGACGTCAATGTGCGCGGTACTCGTCAAGTATTCGAAACGGCATCCGATTTTGCCTGCACTAATTTCATTTATTCTTCCTCAAGTAGCGTTTACGGAAAAGGCAATGGACTTGAATTTTTGGAAAATAAGGCCCGACGTCCTTCTTCACCCTATGCCATCTCCAAACGTGATTCTGAAAATATTCTTCAACTATTACATCAAAAATATAAAATGCCAACGACAATTTTTCGATTATTTTCTGTGTATGGACCACAAGGGAGACCAGACATGGCACCATATTTATTCACCCAGGCAGCATTTTCTGGAAAATCTATTACCATATTTGGAAACGGCACTGCAGCACGTGATTTTACTTACATTACAGATGTGGTATCTGCATTTCAAAGTTCACTTGCAAACCCTTCACCTTTAGAAATAGTGAATATTGGCAATACATCACCCATTTCAATATCCGAATTAATTCAATTAACTGAAAAATTAACTCGCAAAAAACTACTGAAGAAATTTTCCCCCCCTATTCCTCAAGAATCTTTTGTAACGCACGCTAACATCGATAAAGCACAAAAATTATATAATTGGTATCCAAAAGTAAAATTTAAAAAAGGATTCGCACTGTTTGTACGCTGGTACAGATACAATCGCCTATGAAATACATTCCTGTTGCTAAACCATCAATAGATCTAACTGAAGAAAAAAATATTATCGCTTGCGTAAAAAGCACATGGATTTCTTCAACTGGAAAATATATTAGTGACTTTGAGTCAACTTTTGCAAGTCTCGTCGGCGTAAAGTACGCAATTAGTTGCAGTAACGGCACTGCAGCATTACATTTAGCTCTTTTATCTCTCAATATAGGTCCAGGAGATGAAGTTATAGTACCCGCACTGACTTTCATCGCCACAGCAAACGTTGTAAAGTACGTCGGAGCGACTCCTGTATTAGTAGACGTTTTACCTGATACATGGACTATCGATCCTCAGCTTGTAGAAAAACGTGTATCACCCAAAACTCGCGCCATCATACCTGTACATTTATATGGCTATCCCTCAGATATGACTCCGCTTCAAAAAATAGCCAGCCGAAACAACATTGCGCTTATTGAAGATGCAGCTGAAGCTCATGAAGCAACGTACAAAAGGAAAAAAGTTGGCTCGATTGGAGATTTAGGTTGTTTCAGTTTCTTCGGAAATAAAATTATCACTACCGGTGAGGGGGGCATGATCTCAACAAATGACAGTAATATAAAGAATAAAATTGAATTGCTTAAAAACCATGGCATGTCAAAAACCAGAAAGTATTTTCACCCTATATTAGGGTATAACTATCGAATGACGAATTTACAAGCAGCGATTGGAACCGCCCAACTTAACAAATTACCTACTATAATGTATAAAAGACAGCGTCTTTCACAAATGTATCGTCGTCTACTAGGTAGTATAAAAGGATTAAAATTTCAACAGTCACTTCCTGATCGGAAAGCAGTGTGTTGGTTATTTTCTTTTTTGGTTACCCCCAGCTATGGTCACACGCGAAATCAGTTAATGAAATATTTAAGAACTAAGGGGATAGATTCGCGTCCTTTTTTCTATCCTTTGAATGTATTTCCGATGTATAAATCAAAAGAAAAATTTCCCGTAAGCACTCAACTTTCCCTTCAAGGAATAAATATTCCAAGTTTTCCTGATCTCAAAATGAAAGAAATAAACTATATCGTACAAGTGATAAAAGAATATGCACAAACATGATTAGCAGATCCTTAACTAAAGATGAAATACCCTATACAATAAATCTCCATCTTCGCACACTGACTGATGATTTTCTTCCCGGTTTAGGTGAGTCATTTTTAAGCATTCTGCACCAAGAATTTATCTCTTCACCATTGACAATTACTATAGGGATATTTGATAAAAAACTATTACTTGGTTTTATAGTAGGTTCTTATGATACATCCCTTTTTTTTAAATCAGTCATCCAGAAACACTGGCTAAAATTCATACCGCTACTTCTTATTCGATGTATTCGAAAACCCATAAATATAAAATTTTTGTGGCAATCTCTATTCTACGGAAATAATCGAAAATTCTCCGCGGAAATATTGATAATCATAGTGTGTCAGAAAAATAGACGCAGAGGGGTAGGATCTAAGCTTTTTTTTGCTCTTCTTGATAAATTTAAAGCGCAAGGCATTGCAAATTTTATAGTAGGTACACATGCTGGCAATTTAATAAGTAATAATTTTTACAAAAAACTGAAGGGTAAGTTAATGTATTCGACATTTCAATTTAATAAGAAGTGGAATTATTACCTATTCACTACCTCTTTATGAAAAAAATTAATCTTTCAGTCATTCTTCCCACTTATAACGAGATTGATAACATCGTAACACTTCTTCATGCAGTCATTGGCTATTTACGGGACGAAAAAATTACATTTGAAATAATAGTGGTTGACGATAGTAGTCCAGATGGAACCGCTAAAAAAGCTCAAGGTGTGGCAGATATAAATTCAAAAATTAAAGTCTATAGTAGAAAAAAAATGCCGGGTTTGGCAAATAGTATTTTATTCGGAGTTCGAAAAGCAAAAGGTGACTTCGTGTTAGTAATGGACACTGATTTCAATCACGATCCTCAGGTAATTCCAACTATGTATCAACTTGCCATTACTACCGATTTGGTCATTGGATCAAGATATATTGCAAATGGTGGAATGGAAAATCGGGTTAGGCATTGGTTAAGTTATCTGTTTAACTTATATTTAAGAATTTTGCTTTCATCTCCGATTCATGATCATTTGAGCGGTTTTTTTATCATAAAAAGGAAACACTTGCTATCCCATGAAGCGCTATCTGTATTTTATGGCTTTGGTGATTATTTCATACGTCTAATTTACTTAGTCCAACAAAAGCGTTTGAAAATCAAAGAAACGCCAGTTTTTTATAAGAATAGGACCTTTGGAGTTAGTAAATCTCGTTTTATATCAATGTTTATTGCCTATACAAAAACAGCATTAAAACTTCGGCTGATTAGAGTATGAAAAATATAAAATGGCTAATATGCATTGTTTTAATAGCCGCGCTACTTCGCAATTGGAAACTTGGAGAAATTCCAATTTCACTTCATGGAGACGAAGTGGGTGTAGGCTACAATGCGTTTACGCTTTTATCTAGCGGTCTTGACGAATACGGTCGTAGACTACCTGTTAGTTTTCGAGCTGATGTGACACCCTTGATATTTTACTCAACAATCCCTGCCATCGCCATGTTTGGTCCTACTGATTTTGCTGTCCGCTTTCCATCAATGTTAATAGGCATTATAACTGTGACTGTTTTTTATTTTCTGATTTTTGAGATAAGTTCGATAAGTTATATAAAGCAACTTCTTTCGCTAGGGAATCCAGGTAAAATAGCTTTAACCGCAACGTTGTTATTAAGCATTGCTCCCTGGCATATACAAATATCTCGGATTGCACATGACGCCGGATACGGGATACTTCTGCAAATGATAAGTGTTCTTATATTTCTTCGTTCAATGCGTCATCATAAACCTTATCTATATTATTTGAGTATAATTTCTTTTGTCTTATCAATGTATGCCTACCATGGCCCGCGATTAACCTCTCCCCTCCTTCTTGCTTTACTAATCTATTTTTTCAGAAAACAACTGCCTTTAAATTTTCAACTAAAAACATTTGCAATATTTATATTATGTTCAACTCCTCTCGTCCTTGATTTTTTTAATAAGCCTTTATCTGAAACACGTATTGGAGGAATTAATATTATTAATCGCGCCTCAGGCGAAAATTTTGATTTATTAAAAATACCAACAAAAGTTTTATTTAATCTAATAAGACAATTTGATATTCAACTTTTATTCATAAATTCTCAAGCAGTTCGTTATTTTAATGTGTTTAGGGTAGGACTCATGTATTTTACGCAATTGCCAACATTATTTGTAACTTTGTTGTTAGTAAAAAAGGGGCGTTTTATTGCACCACTACTATTAATTATTCTCATTTCAGTCCTACCGGGTGCTCTAACCTCAGGACCGCCAAATGCAGGACGCATTCTTATGTTATTTCCAATTTTGGAAATATTAACTGTAATCGGGATCACAAAACTTATTCAACTATTTAAAACTAACACTAAGGTCATTGTAATTGCCTTTTTAGCTTTTATTTACAGTTTGCAGTTTGGCTTTTTTCTTGAGCAGTATTTTAATGACAGTCCGAAGCGATTCACTATCCAATGGCAATCAGGCATGAAAGATCTAGCCTTCCATGTCTTAAAAGAAGAAGCAAACTATTCAAAAATAATCATTTCCGACGAATTTAAGCAAGCTTATATTTATATACTTTTTTACGGTCGTAAACCTATTGAATTGTTATTACAACAACCTCACTTAACCAGACACTCTTTCATTGGATATAAGGATTTTGGTAAATACGAATTTAGAAAAATTAATTGGTTAGAAGATCAACAATTGACAAAAACGCTCATTGTAGGCACAAAAAATGATCTACCAGCAAAAGAAGTTAACAGTCAGATTTACAACCCTATAGGGCAGATAGTCGCCTCCGTTATTTCTTTAAACTAAAAGAAATAAGATTTTCCTAAATTCCGTGACTATTTTTTGATTAGTTAATTGTGATTGATGAAGCATAAATGCGTTTTTTTGAAGTTGTCTTACTAACGCTTTGTTTTTTACCAATTCAAGAATTTTTTGCGCAAGTTGTCCAGCATCAGCAGGTTTGACAAAAATACAAGTTTTTTTGTCCTGTAAAAGCTCTTTATTTGCTGGACTGTTAATTACAATTAGTACGTTACCCGATGCCAATCCATGATAAGTTTTGTTTGAAATAACATTTAAAGACTTATTTGTATTTCCTAAGTGACCCACAGTCACGTCAGCTTGCCTAACTTTAGAGGCTAACTCATCGAGATTTAAGTAGTTGAATAGCTTTAAATTTTTTGGTTTGAGCTTTTCAAGCAATGATAAAGGCTCTTTATATACATCACTATTACCGATCAACCATAGTTCAATATTTTTATTTTGTTCTAACATTTTTGCTGCCTCAACAAAATATTCAGCTCCTGAAAGTCGGGTGAAAAAACCATGAAACTCAACAATAAGTTTTCTATTCAGTTTTTTTTCAGGATAAAATATAGTTTCGTTTCCACCCACAAATAAACGTTTGAATTTATCAGCAGATATTGAAAATATCTTGTTGAAATAGATCGCGTGTGACTTCGTGTCTGTAATTATTATGTCTGCACACTGCGCTGCCACTTTATCTATCCAGTAATATATACGTGCCCTAAAACTATTTTCTGCTGCGCTTTGCCGATCAAACACGTATGTATCATACATAGAATAAAACATGTCAAATATTACTTTTTTGTGAAATATGTGACCTAAAATGAAGGCAAGTGGCATATTTAGTTGTCCTACAAAGGCAACATAAATAACATCAACTTTATTCCTAATTTTCCAAAACTTAGCTGTTAACGACCAATATCGTGTAAGGAATAACCCTTGTGTCGAACGGCAATAAAATATTCCAAACCCATTTTTATTTAATCCGTCGATGAGAACCTGGTTTCGGGAGTAGTCAGGATCATAAGATCCAAAAAAACATATATTCATAATTTTTCACAGGCAGACAATTGGTAAATAACGAACTCTGAATTTTTGTATACTTGCGAAAATTTCCGTTGTGGATTTTCCTTTTCTACTAAATAGTTGAATTCATACTTTTTTTGCAATTTACTTATCATCTCATCAGTCTTAGACTGAATATCATTTAAGTCCAAAAGCCGTGTAAACCACTGATTAGCAAATTCTTCACTGTAAAAACTTAATGCTCCATCTTTATACTCACCTATTATCGAACGTTCAGAAAGTAAACGAAAACCCTTATTGTAAAAGGGAGTTAGAAAAACGCAGTTATGCAACGTATTCGATTTAACCCAAACTGTCATTTCTTTCCAATTTGCACTACCGGCAGAATTTGCAGAATTTCTTGAATAAATTAATCCAATTAACAAAAATACAATGATTACTCGAAGCCATTTAAATTTAATAGTAAATTTGTCTAATAATATGGCAGCACAAAAAATTGATACCAAGGCAGGATAAAACCAAATTCGTAAAAGTTGCAGTTGAATTACAAGTTTCGTCGGATGCACTACAACAAAAAAGACATTAGTTAAACTTACCACTACGGATAACACTACCAAACTAATAAATGTTTTCCTGATCTTCTCATTATTTAAAATCAATAAGTAAATGAGTCCCGGGAGTAATAATATGAGCAAATTTATCCATGCACGGCTTGACCATAAATCTGCAAAAGCATAACTATTTCTTAAACGAATAATTGACAACCATGAATTTGAAATCTGTGGCAAATTCCAAGCGCTAACTAACACTACAAACAAGACTAATGTGAGATATAAAGTATTTCTGAAAACAAAATTCAAATTTGATAACTTTTTATTAGAAAGCCAGACTCCATACAATATTATTCCAAATAGACCAGACAATGGATGAAAAATAAAACTTAACAGGAAAAAAATATATGCGTTTTTAGGCTTGTTTCTTACCCACAAACCTGTTAACGAAAATACAGTCCCAATTGCCCTGGGCAACAAATCAACTTCTACAGTGGTAATCGCTGCCCCTCCGATATGAAATCTAACTAAAACAAAAAGACAAAACAACAATGCAGTGAAGTAATTATTTGCAAAATGCATAGCCCAAACAAAAAGTAACAGGAGATAGAAAAAAAGATATATCCTATGCAACAAAAAAATGGTTACATATGACGGTAGTGGCAAATAATAACTCAAAAATGCTAGTGTTGGGTAATATATGCTCAACCTTTCCTGTGGGGTAGATTTCTGGAACAAATAATCTGAGGAATATAGATCTGAATCAACATGTTTACTTATTTGCGGGACATGAAGCACCATATCTTCTACATAATATTCAGAACCCAGTAAAAAACTGCTTATTAGAGTTAAGAGAAAAATAGTCAAAATAATTCGCCGATTCATAAATTATTTATGTATAAATTATCTCATAAAGATCGAAATGGTGCTTAATTGCGCTATAATGCAAAAATGAAGGTATTTTTCGTTTTTAGAGCAGAACGCAGCAAATTATGGAATGATTATCTTGCCAAAAAATCACCCAGCACTTTTCTTTATGGTTTGCCGGAATTAAAGAAACTTGGGTTTACGGTAGAATTCAGAGACCTTGCATGGATTAAATTCAATCCACTTCGTTTTTTGCTCCAACCTCTGGAGCATCTCTTCCAATGGTTAATAAATTATCCGATCGGATTTCAATTACATCAGGCATTGATACTTCTACCAACTTTGCGAAAATTTGATGTGTTAGTAACCGCACAAGATAGCGCTGGTCTTCCGATTCTTTTTCTAAAAACAATTGGATTAATTAATTCTAAAATCGTCTATATAAGCGGTAGCCTAGTTAGTGCCATAGATCATGTTCGCAATCCTCTAATGTTAGTCATCTTTAGATATATGCTAGGTAAAGCGGATGAAATTATTTGTTATTCTGATCGGGAACGAAGAACACTTCAAGAATTTTGTAGCCGAAAAGTGATTTCGTTACCACTTGGAGTAGATATTGACTTTTATTCTCCATCACGTCATTCAAAAAAACCAACTATTGATGTGTTTGCAGCTGGAAGAGATTCATATAGAGATTATGCGACTTTATTTAAAGCCGTTGCAGATATGCCTTGGAAAACAGTTGTCGCCTGCAGCCCTTATAATATTAAAGGGCTTATTCCTCCTCCGAATGTGCAAATACGTTTTGACATCACTCCACTCGAAATGAAAGAATTGTATGAACAGTCACAACTCATTGTTGTTCCCATGAAACCTACAGAAAGAACTCAAGGTCAAGTTGTATTTATGGAAGCCATGAGTATGGGAAAGCGGATTGTCGCAAGCAAGGTAGCAGGACTTGTGACAGCGCCTATTTTAAAAAAATATCCAAATGCTGAATTTGTAAAGCCTGAAAACTCATTAGCTTTAAAAAACGCAATAAAAAACTCTCTTGCAATGGTAACTAGCACATTTTCGGACAAGAAAATTCGTGATTCAGTATCAACCTTTCATTCAGCTAAACAACTAGCACTAATATTACAAAATGTCGTCTAAAAATGAATAATAAACTTACTATAGGTGTAATTCCCGCTGCAGGAAAAGGTACGAGATTTAGCTATTTGTCACATGTACTACCTAAAGCACTTTTACCGCTTTATAATCGACCAATTATCCATCATGTGATAGATCACATGACAGAAGTTGGTATCAAAGAAATATATATAATCGTCAATTTTGGAAAAGAACGAATTAAAGAGTATTGCACTCACATACCGCTACCCAAAGGGACAATAATTCATTTTGTAGAACAAAAAAAACTTGAAGGACTGGCAAGTGCTATATTATTAACCGAAAAATATATAATTGACAAGCCATTCCTGGTTATTTTGGGAGATGATTGTACAATATCTAATTCTTTTTCACCTATGGTTCAAACATTTCTTCGCAGTGATACTCTAGCAATTGAAGCTGTAGTCAAGGAAAAAGATAAAAAAATATTACACCAAACGAATTCAGTTACTATTGGGAAAAACAATCAAATATTGGAAATAATTGAAAAGCCTAAACTTCCGCAATCTTTTTTCCGAGGATGCGGAATTTATATATTTCGATCAGAAATATTCTGCAAGGATAAGGAGTACTTAAAATTCAAAAC
>CAYHKY010000022.1:10032-20298 GCA_964357355.1 uncultured Gammaproteobacteria bacterium
AAATTTTCTCTTATATTAAGAGAACACCTGTCAGTTCAATTCGCAATGAAAGAGAGATAACCCATACACTGCAATTGTTAACTAAAAATAAACGTGTTCATTATTTCTTAATTAAAGGTTTAAATATTAATATTAATAATTATGACGACCTTTTGTCTGCTTCTCTGGAAATAAAAAAACACAGTCGTATTTAAAAAGGCTACTTTGAATTTAATATTTCAGAAATAGCGTGTGCAGTTCTTTCTGATGAATCGAATTTGGTAAATCCAACAACGTCCTTAAGAAATCTCTTTTGGTGAAATTGTAATTTCTGTATTAATCCAGGATTATTGTGTACTTTTTTCAACTGTGTAAATACGTCTGCGGCTTTTTCCGGTATCCACGCTGCTTTGTACTTTTTGATAGGTGTAACACCTTCTCCCCATAATGGTGTAGTGTAGAATAATGGTTTCCCCATGATCATCGGCCAGAATAAAGCTGTAGTATCCCAAGACAACACTACATCACATCCACAAACAAAATCGGTTAAATCTTGACGTAGATTGTAAAGTATTTTTATACCGTACTTTTTTGTCAAATAAGAAATTTCTGGTACGTCTTGACCTGTATGCGACCTTATCCAAAATATACCTGAAAATTGATGATTAGTAGCAGCCTGTAGCAACTGATCCAGGAACAATCCCTGTGCATAGGAATTTGGTGCGTAAAGTGTCAGCAGTAATCCAAATACGTTTTCTGCTTTTTTGAGAAACTTAGGTTTAATAAAATATTTATCTTTTACAGATACGTCCAAATAAGGAAATCCTGTCGCATGTATATCAGATTTTTTCTTTATAAATTTATCCCTATACCAGGTAGAAATGTATGTACCCCAAGCTAACATTTTTTGGCTGTAGTATTCTTCACCTAAAAGGAAGTCGTTCCAACCATGAAGCAACACAGCTGTTTTTTTTTGCCTATCATGGGCGGCATATACAAATGGCAGAGCTGTCGGGGATGGGTCATGAGTAGTTATTACAAGCTTTGGATCGGTTTTTTCCACAGCGTTTTCCGTCAATAGTACGTGTGAAATATATTTAGTAATATATTTTTTACCGGCCATTTCTATACTTGCGTAAATGGCCTTACGTACAACTTGGGGCACATCAATTAAAGGGTTATTCTTTTTAAGAAGTCTGGCTGAAAATAAGTATTCACGTATTACTTGGGAAACTAACTGTTTCTTTTGATTTTCCATATCTGAAGTTAAAAATAACTTCAGCGGAGTATATGAAATTCCTGAGTAATTTAACAAAAATTCATCTTTTTGTGATTGATCCCCACTGATGACAATTCCTCTATTATGGGTATTTAGGCTTCGAAGCATTTGATTATAGTAATATAAATTTAAACCTGACGAAAAAAGTATAAAATCATAGTGTCTTTCCAAGTTCGCAAATGATAGCTTCCGTCGTATATCAAAAATAGTATTCACTGAAAAATAAAATGTTTTATTAATAATTTCTATAACGTCATTAAAAAGTGATTTAATTGAAAGTATCCCAGTATATGAGCTTGAAGTTGGCTGAAAAAGAACAATTTTGTTTTTAGGTGCAAAGAAGAATTTACAAAAGACTGCCAGAGGAAAATGTAATGGCGACCAACCTGTAAGTACGAACTTAGTGTCTTGACTTATGTAATAACGTGTTGGCTTCCTAACTTTCTCTAATTTTTGAAAATATTCATATTCAAATAAAATTGTAGTGAATTCAGTTTCAAATGTAGTCCTCAGTAAATCAGGTAATGACGAGTGCTTCACTTTAATATGTTTTAAATACGGATGAATTGCTTTGAAAATACTGTTTGCTTTTTCCGTATAATTTTGAAGGGAGTAATGGTAAAAGTTTTTTTTAAATACCGGATTTGCAAAATAACTATATTCAAATTCTCCGTTGAGACGTAATTCTTCCTGTGCAGAAAATGTTGGCGCTAATATGAGGGTTTTGACAAGTGGATGTGTTTGTTTATATTCAATAGCCCATCGTGCTTCACGAGGTGTACACGCTAAAATCACAACAGTTTCATGCATGGATCAATCAAGTTTTTCCAGGAGTTCTGTAAGGGTTTTGACAGATAAATAATTTATATTAGATTTACTATTATAGTTGAAATTATTGTGAACTGATTTCCCGGGAAATTTGAGGCTTGAATCATGCCAAAAATC
This sequence comes from uncultured Gammaproteobacteria bacterium, assembly GCA_964357355.1. Lineage (GTDB taxonomy): Bacteria > Patescibacteriota > Microgenomatia > UBA10105 > UBA10105 > CAYHKY01. Next base: position 12,236 of record CAYHKY010000022.1, read on the forward strand.
AAACTGGGGATAAACCACAAAGTGAGATGGAAATTCGCGAACATGACGAGCTTCATGGACCGTTATCAAGTCTTCATGTATTTTTTCACCCTGACGAATTCCAATGTATTTTAATTTTGCATCCCTGTTCACCGCAGTGGCCAAATCAATAACACGGAAACTAGGCAACTTTGGTACATATACCTCTCCACCTCTCATCGACTCAATAAATTTTACAACAAATTCAATCCCATTATTTAATGTTAACCAAAAACGTGTCATCTCCGGGTGAGTCAGAGTAAATTGATTTGTTTTATTTTGTTTTATAAACAATGGAATTACACTTCCCCGACTACCAGCCACATTTCCGTACCTTATGCAAGCAATTTTAGTTTTTTTCTTACCAACATACGCATTGCCCTGAACTAGAAGTTTTTCCATTACCAATTTCGTCGCACCATACAGATTAATCGGGCTGACTGCCTTGTCTGTAATAAGTCCAAAAATTCGTTCAACCCCCGCGTCAATTCCGGCATTTAACACATTCATCGTTCCAATAATATTTGTCTTAATTGCTTCCGTAGGATTGTATTCTGAGGCTACTATTTGCTTCATCGCGGCGGCATGGATAACTAAAGTTACACCTTCCATTGCTCGATTTAGTCTCTCTGCATCTCGCACATCACCTATAAAGAAACGGAGATTTTTGTGATGAAATTTTTGCTGCATTTCATATTGTTTAAACTCATCACGGCTATAGATCCTCAATGATTTGGGCGGATGATGTTTGAGGATGTACTTGGTAAATGCCTGTCCGAAAGATCCGGTACCTCCGGTAAGCAAAATAGCTTGTTTTGACCAGTCAAACATGCGCACACTTTAACATAATAAATTGGTATTCTCAACAAATTCGAGTACAATTAACCAGCTTTTAGCAACATGAAAAGAATTGCTCTTTTTAATAATTGGAGATTTATTTTGTTATTTATTTTTGGCTTTAACCTGCTACTCAGATTGGTGTTTATTTTCTACGGGTATATCACTCATGATGAGGGAATAGCTATTTATAATAACGGGTTAGCATATTCCGGACTTAAACCCTTTATTGACTATAATGGTTGGAACAGTCTCATCAATGATTATTTTTTTGGCTTCACCCGCCTATTTCTTACTCCGACTATTTTAACTCAAAGATTTTACGCATTTGGTATATCAATTATAGTTTTTTGGCTTACTTTGACTATTTGTCGTTGGTTAGGTTCACGCATTTTGGTTATAACATGCGCTCTTTTACTTACGACAGGGTCACTTACATATACATACTTATCCAATATCCCATATTCCGAACAATTGATGACTCTTTGTATAATGTTTTCCCTCTATTTTTTTACTAAAGCGCATTCAAACAAACATTATCAATTTTTTGATTTCCTTTGCATTCTTAGCCTTCTCATTGGAGCCCTCGCACGATCACAAGTATGGCCTCTAGTTTTTCTATTTGCTATTTATTTTTTATTTCTGAGAAATTCCGTTAGGAATTATTTTAAAAAAATGATTATATGTTTAAGCATAGCGTTATTGATTTTATTTGGCCCCTTTGTCAGCGAAAGTTTAGAACTTACTATATATGCTATTATCTGGCCATTTTTTTCTAATAAAATCTTAATTTATGTATGGAATACACCAGCTTTCAATTTATCCCAATTAATTAATTTTCTTGCTTCAGCATTTCGCGATTACGGAATATTTATTAGCTTTATAGCTGCAGGATCGGTTACAATAATCAATCGGAAAGACTTACAATCATCTCCGAAACATAAATTTATTGGTCTCTGTCTTTTAATTATTGCAGAATTTTTTTTGGTTTCACTAATCCACCGCCCGGCTGATTCAAACTATATATATCCTGTAGTTCCAGTAATGGCTATTGTGTGTGCTTTCTTTTTTGATAATTTTGTGAATATGACAGTTATTAAGACTCGCATATTTCTATTTATTATACTTGCATCTTTACTTGTGATGCACGCAATCACCTATCCTCACTTTAAAATCATAAAAACCTCTTTGAAAACGATAAACCAACCGCCTTACAAAATTCTAAAAGTAATAAATAACTATATTAGTACTCTAGTTTTTCCCAAAGATGAAGTTATCGCTTTTTATTTACCAGCTATTACTGAACTTCCTCTTCAAACTCCCCTATTCTTAAATGAAGGTCCAGGTTCTCTCTCGGTTTTGGATGAGAACATTGCTAGTAAATACCATCTAACTTCATTACCAGCTTTTAGGGATTATATAGCTTCGGAAAAAGCTAAATTACTTATTTTTCCATCAACCTCCGTTTATTTTTTTGGAAAAGATGATACTGAACGAAACCAAACTCAGGAAGTGATTTTTAAGCATTATGAATTGGTCAAAGAGTTTAATGAGCTATCCTTGATTGACGGCAGCAAAGCTTCACTTCGCATTTTCCGCTTGCCCCAACATTAAGTTCTATATACAATGTGCCTCTTAGTATGGTAAGAAAATTACGTAAGTGCAGAATATGCCAAAGTTCGAATATAAAGGAGTTCCTTTCATTCGGACTCATTTCCCTACCCAACGGTTTTTTGAAAAAAGAAGATCTCCTTCATAAAGAACCTGTATTCCCTTTAACTGTCGGATTTTGCAATGATTGTTACTTAGTACAACTAATGGAAGTGGTAAATCCTGAAGCAATGTTTCGAAATTACGTATATATCCCTTCAGCTTCACAAACCCGGATGAACAATTTTTCTAATATAGCAAGTCATGCTAAGGAAATTGTAAAACTAAATAGCAAAACCCTTGTAATTGACATCGGCAGCAATGATGGAAGTTTATTGTCTTTTTTTAAAGGATATGGCATCCGAACATTAGGCATAGATCCGGCAACCAACCTTGCAAAAATAGCCGAACTAAAAGGAATCGAAACATTAAACGTTTTTATTTCTAAGCAAGTTGCTCATCAAGTTATAAATAGGTACGGTAAAGCGGAGGTGATAACGGCCACGAATGTCGTAGCGCATGTTGATAACTTGCATGATTTATTTTCCTCAATCAGTGTATTAATTTCAGCGTCTGGCATTTTCATTTGTGAATTTCCTTACCTTGTGGACCTGTTAGACAAAAAGTTATTTGACACTATTTATCACGAGCATTTGTCTTATTTTTCTCTTAGTCCCTTACTTTCACTAATTAAACAACACGGACTCAAACTCATAAATGTTATGAGAACTCCGAATGATGGTGGAGCATTGAGATTAACCATTACTTCCCAAATCAACGCCTACCCTGAAGCATCCACTGCAATTAATCATTTATTATTACTTGAAAAAAAACTAAAACTAGACCGATTTGAAACTTATCTTCAGTTTTCCAGCCAAGTATCAAAATTGAAGAATGACCTTCAGCAAACAGTAGGTAGATTAAAAAGGCAAAAACGTTCAATCGCAGGATATGGAGCATCTGCCAGGGGAAATATTCTATTAAGTTATTGTGGGTTTGGTCGTGAAACTCTAGATTTCATCGTTGATTCAACTCCTTATAAACAGGGACTTTTTACACCTGGGCATCATATACCAATTTACCCTGAAGAAGCTCTTCTCCAAAATCAACCTGACTATACTTTAATATTGGCTTGGAATTTTGTCAAAGAAATTGTAGAAAAACAGTCTAAATACAGGGAACAGGGAGGAAAGTTTATTGTACCCATACCAAAAATAGAAATTCTTAAACTTCAAACAAAATCCAAAAAACAACCTAAAGTGATTATTGTCATGCCTGCTTATAATGCGGTAAAAACGATAAGCAATTCTTATAAAAAAATTCCTAAGGACATTATTGATGAAATCATTTTAGTTGATGATGCGAGCACTGATAAAACTTATGAAGAAGCAAGGAAACTACCTATTTCCGTGTTTCGTAACAAGCAGAATTTGGGTTATGGCGGGAATCTCAAAGTATGCCTCACAAAAGCATTAGAGAGAAATGCAGACATTGTGATTGAGTACCATCCGGATGATCAGTATGATCCCAAAGACATAAAAGAGTTTATCCAAAAAGCCAAGGATGGATTCGATTTTGCATTGGGGTCCAGATTTGTAAGACCCAAAGAAGCATTAGAAAATAAAATGCCACCTATAAAATTTGTGGCTAACCGGACTATGTCGTTTATTGATCAACTAGTATTAGGTATAGAAATGACCGAGTTTCATTCGGGATTTAGAATGTACACAAAAAAGTTACTTGAAAAAGTACCCTATCGTCAAAATTCTGATAATTATCTATTTAGTTTTGAAATTATTGTTCAAGCTGTGTATTGGGGACTTAGAGTTGCGGAAGTACCAATTTCCTGTCATTATCACCCCGCAATGCACACTGCCAATTTGAAAAATAGCACAATTTATGCATTAGGAACATTTAAAACATTGTGGCAATATTCACTAGCTAAATTTTTTCGCTTCCAACGTGGCCCATTTTTACTTATTCAACCGGCACCCTGCCCTCTTTGCTCCGAAAGAATTACTCGATTTGAATATGTAGTCACTGACGCAACAAGTAAAGAACAGTTTTCTATCTTTTTCTGTACTTTATGCCAAGTTGGATTTACTCTTCCTGTTCCCAAAAAATTAGATCAGTACTATTCCCCAAATTACTATAGTCCTTTAAAAACATGGGTGTATAAAATGCTCCAAGTTCGCAGACTACGGATAATTGGCAAACTTATAGATAGTGGTAAATTGCTAGATATTGGATGCGGAGACGGAAGTTTAAGTTTGCAACTTAATAGAAATTATTCATACACCGGTATCGAAACTCCCTTTGCCAACAGTAAAAATCCACTTGTAAAATCTGTGGGTGTGGAAAGGATGCGTGAACCTAAAAATTCATTTAACATTGTCATGTTTTGGGAAAGCTTCGAACATCTCAAAAATCCGCTTGTAGCTCTAAGAAGAGCTAGCTCAACACTCCTTTCAAATGGATATTTAATTATTGAATGCCCTAACTATTCTTCCTGGGAGCGTTTCTTGTTTGGTTCACATTGGTTTCATCTAGACCCCCCACGTCATCTGTATCACTATACTCCACGCGGGCTTAGTACTTTACTTGAAGATCTTGATTTTAAAATTATAAAACGTGAGCAAATATATGCTCCCGAATACATTCCAGTAGGTCTTGCTCAAAGCATACTCTATTCAATTTCCATAAAACTAAATATATTTAATGAACAACAGGACAAAGTTAAATCGTTACTTGTTATTTTATTATTAAGTTTTTTATCTATCATTATGATCCCGGTATCGTACGCATTTTATTTATTTAAAGGCTCTCCAATTCAATTAGTAATCGCAAAAAAAAGTAAATCTCTCAAATAAGTGTGAATAATTTACTCTGTAATGATGACTCTCTTCGATCTATGTTTGTAGAGTTAGAAACTTCGTCTCCGATATATCAACCCTCAGACTTTTGGCAGAAACTTAATACTATTCATGAATCACAACTATCAAATAAAGGATTTAACAATTTCAAAAGAACCGTAAACATGAGGTATTTCAATTGGAGAACGCTAGGAATAATTCGTCATCAACTTGGTGTAGTTTTGAATGAGTTAAAAGAACCTCTGGTTGGTAATCCATTTATCATTCATTACAATGACATGCTTCTTTCGCAAGATTTATGTAATTCAATACACGAATATTATACTATTTACACACATTCAAAAAGTTTAAAACATAAAAAACTGGCGGAATTAGGTGCAGGTTATGGAAGATTGGCGTATTGCTTTTTGAAATCTGTACCATCAATTTCTTACTGCATAATTGATATTCCACCAGCACTATTTATTGCTCAAAAATACTTATCGAAACTATTTCCTAAAGATGATATTTTCTTTTTTCGGCCATTTAAGTCATTTTCAAGTGTCAAGAAACAGTTTACTAGGTCAAGAATTTCTTTTATAATGCCACAGCAGATGTCCCTTATACCAGATGATTATTTTGATATTTTCATAAATATTAGTTCCTTACATGAAATGAGTAGGGATAAAATAAATAATTATCTTTTACAGATAGATCGGTTGACTAAAAGCTTTTTTTACTCCAAACAATGGCGCAGATCTAGAGTAAAAGACAATCAATTTATTAAGGAAAATGAATACATGACCCCCTCTCACTGGAAAATGGTTTTTAAACGTAGTCCCCACCCTATCCAACGAATGTTTTTTGATGCACTTTATAAAACAAGGATTTCACTATGAACATAGTAGCCATTATCCAAGCACGTATGTCTTCAACCAGACTTCCCGGAAAAGTACTTCTATCTATTGCAGGAAAAGCAATGATAACCTATGTAATAGAGCGTGCTAGACTTGCAAAGTCGCTAAATCAAGTGATTGTAGCGACTTCGATTGATTCAACTGACGATCCGATTGTTGAATTTTGTAGATTAAATCAGTTTGCTTATTTTCGAGGTAATTTAACTGATGTACTTGAGCGCTATTATGAAACTGCAAAACATTTAAATGCTCAAGTGATCGTCAGGATCACTTCAGACTGCCCCTTAATAGATGGGGCACTCATCGATCAAGGTATCTTGGCATTTCGTAATGATCGAATTGATTATTTATCAAACACAATTCAGCGAACATTTCCACGCGGTTTTGATTTTGAAATTTTTACGTTTAATGTTCTAGAAACTGCATATAAAAAAGCGACTGAAAAACCTGAGCGAGAACATGTAACACCGTATATCTGGCGCAACCATCCTGAGGATTTCCGGATCAGACATTTTGTACAAGAAACAAATAAAAGTAGTTATCGAGTCACAGTCGATACAGCAGAAGATTTTGGGATGATAAAAATTCTTATCGAAAAATTTCATGCAGATAAAAAAACCTGCCAAGAAATTATTACTCTTTTAGACACACACCCAGAAATTGTGGCAATAAACAAACACATTGAGCAAAAGCAATATGGTAAATAAATCAAAACAGCTATCCTATTGGCAAGGAAAATTTGGAGATGAATATATAAATCGCAATAGAGATTTAACACTATTTAAAAAACGCATGGGATTTTTCAAAAAACTGCTTAATTCTTATCCCGAAATAAAAAGTATTCTAGAAGTAGGTACTAACATAGGCGGAAATCTCTCCGTGTTACAACAAATTAACCCAACATTAGATCTCACTGCAATTGAACCAAATAAGAAAGCTGCCGCTATGGCAGAAGACCTCGTTCCTGAAGCGCATATTTTTAATCAAAGTATACAGGGCTTTGAAAGAGCAGAAAAGTATGATTTAGTTTATACTTCCGGTGTGCTTATACATATTTCCGATAACGATTTAAAAACCGTATTGCAAAAAATATATGACCTTTCCAGAAAATATATTCTGACAATCGAGTACTATTCAGAAAAGAAACAACTCATCCCCTACCGTAACCTCACTGATGCCTTATTTAAACGCCCCTATAACCGGGAATGGCTCGTACATTACCCAAGACTGAAATTATTAACCACTGGATTTCTTGATACAGAGGACGGTTTTGACAACTGTCATTGGTGGTTATTTGAAAAGTTTAAGGATTATGCCAAAAACGATTTATTTACCAAGTAAAACTGTCCGAGAAACACTGATGTCTGAATCAAAACCAGGAACCAATGCACTCGACCCATTGAAATCTCTGGCTCTTAAGCATCAGTTACCCCTCAAAATCCTTGAAGATCACCAAATACACAATAAACCCGAAGTTCATCTACATGAAGTAGATCTCTGGTTCTGTCTTGAAGGAGAAGTTTTGTTCGCCTGTGGAGGGTCGCTTTTACACTGTCAAAATCGTAAAAAAACCGATGGCTCAATTGATCAAAATGAGTTGTTCGGAGATGAAATACAAAATGGAAATAGCTATATTCTGAAACCTGGCGATTGGCTCTGGATTCCTGCAGGTGAACCGCACCAACACGGTACAAAGACTACGGCGCGTCTTATGATTATCAAAATTCCTCAAGTATAATGAGTCATTTTTGGAATTTTAGGCCCAATCAAAATCAAAAAAATGTCTTTC
>CAYHKY010000023.1:0-20065 GCA_964357355.1 uncultured Gammaproteobacteria bacterium
GTACTACGAAAATTGAGAAATCAAAAATTACGAAAGTTCAGAGGTTAATTTACATGCATAATAGTAAGGGCTTATTTCAAACACCACTATTAACTTTATTTCAAAAATTCTGCGACGTTGGCGTTGTGTTCTTCAAGAGTCTTGGCAAAATGGACACCACCTTCGGGATCATGAAGATAATAATAATAGTCGGTTTGAGTCGGTTGTGCCACTGCCTGCAGAGATTCAAGTCCGGGGTTTGATATGGGAGCAGGCGGTAACCCTACATTTTTATAGGTATTGTAGGGTGAATTAATTTTTTTGTCTTCGTCAAAAAGGACTTTTTTCCACCAAGTTTTTTCAGCTGATTGATATCCCAATGCATACTGAAGAGTAGCATCTGCTTGTAGAGGGTGACCATCACGTAAACGATTTAATAACACTCCGGCAATAACTGATCGGTCACTATTGCTTCCCTCCCGTTCAACAATTGATGCAAGTACCACTCCGTCTTCAAATGTTAATCCTTGAGCTTCAAGTCCCGTTTTAATTTCATCAGTTACACGACTATTAAAGGTCTCATTCAATATTGTAACTACTGCTGCTGCCGAGGCATCTTTTGGTAAAAGATAGGTATCCGGAAACATATAGCCCTCCCTGGCATATTTGAGAAATTCTGATTCAGGTAAGGAAAGTTCTTGCGTCAATTTTACTGCGATTTCTTCCACCCGCCAGCCTTCAAGCACTGTTAACCATACGTCCAGTGTTCCATGTGTTAAAGTCGCGGCTAGAGTAGGAATGTTCATAGCAGCATTCAAACGAAAATCTCCCGCTTGAATTTTTTCATCCACACCCATAATTTTCACTTGTAAAAAAAACGCTATCTGATCTTTTATGAGTCCTTCATGTTTGAGTCTAGTTGCAATCGAACGGATTCCTTCATTTGGAGTAATCACAAATATGCGGGAAGCGGTATTTTCCGGATCCATAGGCGCTGTTGCGTCATGCCACCACAATCCTAAACCCAATACCGCAAGAATAAGAAGCACACTCAGTACGCTCAGCCGAATTCCTAATTTTGTAATCATGAGGTCTTTGACTACCTATTTATAATATGCAGATTTGATCACACTTCTGTTAGGAGAGCTCGACGGTATGTCTTTTTAGTTTTATCAAACACATACATCCGCTTGCATTTACATGTGATGATCGTCACCATTTCCTGCTCTCGTTTACTACCTTGAGATAAAGGCATTCCGCATCCCACACAACGATTTTGCGATAATAACCATGTTTGTACAGGAGCAACAATATTTTTTAACATAATTAAATAATGATAAGACTTAAGTTATTTCTCTATTCTACCTTATAAATCGGAACGTGCTTCAAAGTTTCTACCGCTTCCTGCAATCGCCACTTATCTGACGAATAAAGTGTACACAGTATATCATCTTTGTCTATTTCATCTTCAAGTTTGCGTTCAAGATATATACCTGCTTTTTTATCGTGCGGACTACCCAATATCCTTGCGATTACTGATATATCTTTGTTATTCAATTCAGTTACTCTCCCTTTTAGTTCACTTCTCAATTCATGTTTACTTTTAGCCAGAACAAGATGATCACAACTGCAATTGGGGTCTCCCCCTTGAATTTTAATTATTTCACGCATTTTTTTTAGCGCTTTGCCGGACGCAAGTAATTCATGAGCTACTTTCTCACCGCTTTGAGATGATTTACCCGGCATACTCATAAAACATAATTCCAACAATTTTGCTGCCAACCGCAGAGCTTTTTGTTCAAGCATGAGCGGACGATCTTTACGTTGTTCAAGAACTTGAAATACATCGCGCACTTCGAGCACAGGTCCCACACCGCGCCCGGCAGGTTCGCGAGTTTCGTTTACATCAGTGGCTATAGTTATCCCAAATTTTTTCGCCAGAAACTTAAATTTTTTTTCAATTATCAGAGCATCTTTCATATATTTAATTTTCATGTTCGGACCCACTGGGATATCAAATACCACATGAGTAGCGCCAGAAGCTACTTTTTTTGCCATAACTGAAATAATAATTTTGTCAAAAGATTCAAATGCCAATGGTTCCTCTACTTGAATCAAAATGTCATCAGCCGGAGCCAAACCTAAATGTCCACCCCAAACTATACAACCGCCTACTTTTTCCACAATACGCTGGATTTGTTTGGGAGAAAATGTTACCGGTGCAATCACCTCCATAGTATCCGCAGTCCCTGATGGCGAAGTTATCGCGCGGGAGGAATTTTTGGGAATTTTAAAACCTGCTGCTGAAATGATCGGCACAATAATCATGGTCGTCCGGGTTCCGGCGACACCACCGGTGGAATGCTTATCCGCTACAATACCTGAAAAATGCAGACGTTCACCGGTTTCAGCCATCGCTTTTGTCAAAAAATACAACTCATCATCATTGAATCCTTCCGTAAATCCCGCAGCAGCAAAATAGGCAGTCAGAACATCTCCCAATCTTCTACTGGCAATCTCATCCATAAGGGTAAATATCTCACGATAGGTGAGTTTTTTTCCAACCAACTTTTTTTTGATTGCTTCAATAGCCAACCGTTTGTTATCGTGGGTTTTAGTTTGCTTGATCATCGAGGTATGATTGTAGCATAAGGGCTGCTGCCACTTGATGCTCTTTTTCTTTACGCCGTTTACGACTGCTGTTACCCAAAATAAGATTTTGCTGTGCCCCTTTACTACTCAATGTCTCATCCCAATATAACACAGGTAACCCGGTAGCATTACCAAGCGATTTCCCAAAGCTCAACACATTTCTCTTTAGTCTGCCAACAGGCATCCCAATGATTATTTTTTCTACGGCATATTTACGACACATGCCAACAATACGTACTACTCCCTCATTAGTATTTACCACCATCAATCCTTCAGCAAGTGAAGTTTGAGCCAATGCTGTACCGATGTAGCGATCGCCGTAATCAACTGCGAGGATTGTCATTTTCACTTCCGAACGGAGATTGTTTTGCAGTAACCCAAAGCCGTTCAAGGTAGGTGCCTGGGGGAACACAAGTTACTAAGGTGACATACGAATCATCATACCTTTGTTCAAGTCCTGCCACGTCATCCGGAGCAGCCACCCTGGCCACAGTTACTTCATATCGATAATCTACTCCATCGTAACGAACAAATATATCATCACCTTCTTTTAATTTAGGTAGGAGTGAAAAAATTGAAAGATAGTTATTCGGGTCATAAAATTGGGGCAATATCGAGTGGCCAAAAAGCACAGCGTTTCCGGCTTTGCCCGGTAATCCGGTTCCACCGTAATGAATAATGTTTTTTGTTAAATCATCTGTGCCGATTCGGACTTTAGCATTTATAATTCGCAGTTTTGGGATTGATATCGTGTAATAACCTCCGGCAGTCGAAGTACGAGCCGGACTTTTGGGAAACCAATTGCTTGCTTTCATATAATCTATGTCTTTATCCTTCGCAAGTGCGCTGCCAATTACATCTTCAGCAACCGGAGTAATGACATATCCTAAGTTGGTATAAAAAAGTTTAAACGAAAGAATTGGCCAAATGACCCATACCAAGATAGCAATTCCAAGTGAAATCGACAATAAAGGAAATACAGGCACGGTCACCGTGACCGGAATCATTTTGACGTATCGATAGTGGCGCATAGAAAAAATGCAAAAATTTAGAAACCACGCCCTAACATTTAAGTTGGCTTATTCCATAATGACATGAAAAAAGTAAAAAATGCAAGTCCTCAAGTTTTACGCGCGAAGGGTATTGAGAAAAGAATTAACTAGCGAGAGTACCAAACTAAACATTAATGCCCACCAAAATCCGGCAACTGCAAATCCCGGAACTATCGAGGAAACAAAAATAACCAGAATCGCGTTGATTACAAACGTAAACAATCCCAAGGTCAGAATTGTTATCGGCAAAGTTAAAAGTATCAAGATCGGTTTTAGAACAGCATTGGCAATCCCCAAAAGAACACTGACGACAATAGCTGTCCAAAATGTGTCAACCGTGATCCCGGGCAAAATATACGCCGATATAAATACGGCGATTCCACTTACCAATAGGTTTGCAATAAATTTCATTTAAAGAGGAGATACTTCAATTTTGATATTGTTTTTATTCCTTGGTAATTGTTTTTTAAGGAAATCAAAAGGCGCTTTCATTTCAAATTCAACACCGGAAACTCCGGAAATTGATTGCAAATATGAAGTAGCTTCTGATTGGGTACGTCCGCTGAGCTTTTGGGCTAATTCGCTAGTATCCAGTTTGGGCGTTAACGTAAGAACAATAGTTGTGTCAAAAATACGAGCGTCGCCTTCACCCTCCCGTACATTTTCAACGTGTATTTTTACATCTTCCGGTTTGTAGGTATAACTTGATGGCACTCCCCCCGCAATCAAACGTTCCAAAAATTCATCGAAGTCTGTTTGACTATATGAGAATGCGATGGCACTCAAAGTCAAATCAACAACTATATTATCAGCTTCCTCACCCAATTCTTTATCGAAAACTTCTTTGGTAATTTTACTGGAAAGTGAATTCTCCAGGAGCTTGTCACCGCTTGTAAGTTTGGCAGTAATTTCATTTTTGGCCTTCTCTTCAAGATCAGAAACAGCTTGCTCTTTCAACGAAGCCTGATCCTCACGCGTCACAACTGCTATTTCCCGACTGCTGACTCCGCTAAAGACTTTGTCGTTTCGGGCTGAATATGACGAACCAGGTAAATCAGTAAATGTAAACTCGGTACCTGCCCCTACATTCGAAGCGCTTCCTATGTCGTTCGCGGTAATTTGGGCTTTCGTAGTTCCGTAAGTTAAAGCGCCCACACTTTCGCTCGCTGAAGCAACATTGATTTCTTCATCAAGAGTGAACTTGAGTTTCGCAGCTAAAAGCGTCGTCCCCTTTTTAAATACTTTGGAATTTAATGTTTTGTTATATACCGTGACTTCTCCTTTTGCCTTTTCTCCGACCGTCTTTTTGCCCGAAGTTTTGATAGATTTACTCCCGTTTACCTCAAATGCAATTTCCTTACCCGGAAGAATTTTTTTCTCAATATCAGGCTCAGAAACGTTTGGATCAATAGTTATTTCTTCCTGTTGGTTACGCGTTTTTGTAGAAACTAAAAGACGAATCGTTGCAGTTGGCAAGAAGTAATATGTTGCTCCTAAGAAACCTGTAAAAAGGAAAGTTAATAAAAGTATCACGGCGATAACAGATCCAACTCTTGAAACTTTAGGTATGCGTAAAGTAAAACTTAAGCGGGGTATTAAGGTGCTGAATTTTGGTAATTGCCATCCTTTGGATTTTTTTTGATCCGGTCCGGAAACAGTCTGATTTTGCAGTGATGTAACTGGTGCAACAACTGCTGTTTCATTATCAATGTCTACCTCTGCAGAATGAACAGCTTCCACTTCAGCATTTTCTTCTTCTTTTACAAAATCCAGATCAGGCGCCTCCCTCTCTTCAATTTCTTGTTCCTTCGATTCGGAAACAGTTGTTTCTTCAGGACTTTGATAGACAATTTCGGATCCTGAAGCGACTGCGACGGCTTTTACCCCGAAATCAGAGGCTAAAATCTCGATTTTCGGAAAATGCAGAAAATTAGCTTTTTTTTGCCAGGGATGATTGAGGAGTTCGGTTTTAATAATTTCCAGATCTCCACTTCCGTAAATCAAAACCCGCGACGGCAATACTTCTACATCTGTAAAAGATGTCAGGGCGCTTTCCACATCTTGAGAAATTGACTCCGAACGCACTTGAGTGATTGAATGCACCATTTTTCCTATTTTAAAGAGTGAAATAACGAAATGAGTCCCTTCGATGCCTATCAAAATCACCGTTTGGGCAGTACCTTCATCTTTTTGAAGTAAATGGGCAATCGCAATTGGTATTTCCACAAATCCGCGCGGCTTCAGAGACAGCGCAGTAGTAAGTTCCTTCAATTGCTTAAGATGATGTTCCTTAATTCTGTCTTCTGTAAGCCAATCCGGAAATAGACCAAAAACAACGCTCGTCAATTCATGCCCTTCAGGTAGTGCTGATTCAATCTCGGTAATCCCCTGGTCTGCGGCATCAACAGCAGCTTTCCATTCTCCTTGGTATGATTTTGATGTAGTCTTGAGGACTTTGACTGATCCTGCTTTGGTTCCTTCCCACAATGCCACGTCTATTGTGACCGGACCAACCATCATGGCGCACAAATATTCTACTTCTTCTTTCTTATGGTGCAGGAAACCCTCAAGCATAGGCAAGTACATTCCATATTAACGAATGAAAAGAAGTTTTGCAAAGCGCTTATTAAAATATTGAATTAACAAATCCTTGCAAGACAAACGGTTATTTATCAAAATAACCTTTTTTATCCTTGAAATAGCCAAAACATGGTAGAATAGTCATATGTTTGCACTCGTCAGTATAGTCATTTTTGGGCTTGTTTTTGCATACTTTGCGACATTAAATACCATTCCTATTAATATCAACTTAGGTTATACTCTAATTTCCAATGTTCCGTTGTATTTAGCCATATTAACCTCTTTAGCTGGTGGATTAATACTAGCTGCTATTATTTATGTAGGCAAATCATTAGCCAGTTATTTTAAAAATGAATCTACGGCTCATGAACTACGAAAAACCAAGAATACCGTCACTGAATTGACTAAAAGAATTCATCAGCTGGAGCTGGAAAATACTAAACTCAAAGCAAAAGCTGAAGGTGAACCGGTTGATGAAGATTCGTTATAAGACTGCCGCTTATAAGGATTTGGCGCTGGCTCAACTTGCCCAAGCAATTGCAATTACTTCTTGTTAGGTTAACCCATGATGAATTCTTAATCAGTGTCGTCGGTGTCACGTTCAATGATCAAGACGAAGTCTTACTTTTGAAGCATACTTACCGTGACCCTCCTTGGGGGTTGCCGTGCGGTTATATCAATGCCAGGGAACACCCCAAAGAAGCACTTGAGCGGGAAATTAAAGAAGAAACCGGTTTGGTGATTTCGGTTGACAGGCGTATGAAAATCCGTACCGACCGCGATACAGCCAGGTTAGAAATTGTCTATCTTGCCACCTTTATCGGTGGAGATTTTCAACCATCCGATGAAGTTGAGGCAGTTCAGTTTTTTGAGTTTGACCAGTTACCGCTGCTCACAAATAAACAACTATTTTTGATCAACAAAAGTTTTGAAATCCGCAGACAAACCAGACCCCAAAATCTGTTTTCCAGACTCTTTGACAGGAAAAAAATATAAGCCTGGGTTTAATAATATCTCCACTTCGGGGGCGCTATAAGTTCGCACGTCGGGTACTTAATGAATCTCCCTGCAACTAGCTGCGAGGAATTAGAGTTACTGTGTATTTTTATAGACCTCGTTATGGTTTTTTCCAGGTTCCAAAACCGAAATCTCCCGGATACAAAGTATATTCTGTTTCCCTGTAGTCTTTTTTAACAATTTCTACGAGCTTATTAGCCACCCATTCGGGAGTAAAATAAGCCCGGCCTTTTTTGTATTCTTCCTTCTTTTTCTCAACAGAAGTACCGGCAAAGTCGGTCAAAGTACTTCCTAAAGTAATTAAACAAAATCGCGGACTTCTACCTGCAAACTCTTCTGCCAGACTTAAGATAAAACCGCGCAGTGCAAATTTACTTGCGCAATACATACTTCTTCCTTTCATAGGAATAACTCCCGCACCAGAACCAATAGTTAAGACTATAGAGTCAGAAGTTTTTTGAAGTAACGGTAATAAATCTTTGATAAATATAAAGGGTGCGGTTACATTGATTGCAATAGAACTTTGCCAATCATCATAAGTGGTGTCTGCAAGTGATTTATAAAGTCCGATGCCGGCAGCATTTATCAAAAAATCTATTTTGTCTAATTGATCAGTTAATTTTTGCGAAAACGCATGAATTTGAATTGGATCTGAAATATTTACTTCAAAAAATTGATGAGAGGAAGCTAACGATTTATTAAGTTTAATATTATTTCTTCCGACCAATATTAGTCTGGCTCCCTCACTTTGTAATTTATTTGATATTTCTGAACCGATACCTCCGGTAGCTCCAATAATAACAGCGATTTTACCTTTTAAGTTCATGACTTTATTTAAGCGTTTTATAAAAAGTTACCACCCGTTCGTGAAAACCCCAGCGTTTATAAATACGCAGTGCTTCGTAATTCGTCACGTATGCATCTGTTGCGATATGAGTACATCCTTGCAGTTGAAATTCTGTTAATAGTGCTGCAAACAATTTTTTTGCCAGACCCCTTCTTCGGTGTGCATCTACAACAAATAAATCTTCGATATATCCTTCGCGATTATATACTTTTCGCGGTTTTTCTTTAATTTGTCCGCAAATATATCCGATGAATTTAGCATCTTTTTCCACAACAAACGTAATGAAATTGGGATTGGAAATATTTTCAAATGCCGAATTTTTCATTTCTTTACCGGTATTCCGATATTCTTCGAATCGTTGCGCTTCTTGGGAAAGAATTAGATTTTTATGTTCAACATGAAGTGCGGTAACCAACGGAAGCAGTTTGTCTTTGTCGTTAGCGGTAGCTTTCCTGATTTTCATTCTTATTTATCAAATTTTTTTCGAGAAATCTCTTGGTTTTCTATGACTAATATGTGGTCATCCGGAGTCCAACCGGGTGTTGAATAAACATAAAACCAGGTTTCTTTCCCCTGTGCCCAGTGAATATTTCCCGGGGGAATTGTGATACTTTCGGTTTCATTTAGAATAGTTTTTTTATCGCCCATATAGTGAAATAATGTGCCTTTGATAATCGTATAAATCTCGGTGAGTTTATTGTGATAATGCGGCCTGATAACATCAACTACGGCAATTGCTATACTTCTTTCGGGATGAAGCGCAGTCGGCTCAATTTCGCAGATGATTTCCGTAGTGTGATCTGGTGTATTTAAAATAATCTTTTTTCCCGGATATTTTTTGGATATCTCTGACACGACACGTGTTATATTCATAATATTATTTCTGGTCCAATTCCTACCAATTCAACTTTGTCACCTGTTATCAACAATGCTTGGTCATCAGTCAATATTTTTACCGGATATTTACAGTACTTTAGAGCTTCTTGAACCAATTTTTTATGTTGGGGTTTATAGTGAGCGAAGATTAAAAAGGGTACTAGGTTCATGGCGGAAAAATTTTCTAATCCAAAGGTAGACCGTTTTTTCTTTTTCCAAAAAGCGGGTTCAATAGTTGGACAAGCTAGATAAGTTCCGGCGCTCACTCCGATATAAATCACCCCTTTTGGGAGTAATTCTTTGACCACGTTAAAAAAACCGCTCTTTTGGGCTTGTTTTAGTAGGTAAAACGGTTGACCTCCTTGAACATATATGATGTCTTTGTCTTTTAATTGCTTACGTATTTCATCGGATGTTTCCCCTGCCAAATAAATATCTTCAACTTGAAATCCCAATTCTAACATCTTATTTTTATTATCATCAGCATAATTGGTGTTTTTGATCGGTTTCGTCGCATCCAATATATAGGCTAATTTTAGTTGTTTCGGAGGTTTCGGTAATATTTTCAATATTTCATCTTTTATTTGAAACCCGGCTGAAGTAAGAAGCAGTTTCATATAGGCTCGATTGTAATCAATATTCATTTACATGTAAAATTAATTGTGTAAGGGCATTTTGAATATATTTTCATATCTTGCAACATCTTCTAATATCTTCTAAGATCTTAGAATAATGACTATTCCGCCAAAATATACAATAACTACGCGGATTCAGAACCTATTGCGCAACCTTGATATCCTTAAAGTGGCATTTACACTGGTACCGATAAATCCTTTGATAACCAGAAACATCCGCCGAGCGTCACTTCTTAAAAGCTCTATATACTCTGCCCGAATCGAAGGCAACCCTTTAGAACCATATAACATTTCCGAACACTCACTTATTCATCCTACAACGCTTAGCAAACGTGAAATTACTAATATTGCCAGAGCGCTTAATTTTATTGATCGTGAGTCACCAAAGCGTCTTTCGTTGGAATACTTAAAAAAACTTCACGCAATAGTGCTTGAAAAAATTTCGTCTGATACCGGACAATTTCGAACTGAGGTTTCAGCAATTTTTAATGAAGGTGGAGTCGCTATCTATATGACCCCGCCTCCACAGAAAATCGAAGAACTTATAAATAAATGGTATAGCTGGTGCAATACTTCTGGTGAACCTGGACCTGTCAAAGCCGCCCTCGCCCACTTTTGGTTTGAAAAGATTCATCCATTCTTGGATGGCAATGGACGGGTAGGTCGGCTTGTCATCACTTATATTCTTAAACAATCAGGATATGATTTTGGAGGACTGATCACTTTTGAAGAATATTTGGATGAACACCGGCAAACATATTATGATGAGTTAAACTCATCTGGACAAGATATAACCTCTTTTGTAGAATTTTTTTTGGAAAGTATCGCATCTCAAGCTCAACTTCTGATTGAACAGATTAAAAATCCTTTACCACAAATGCAGAGCAATCTCCTTCCCAGACGCCAGGAAATCCTCGATACGATCCGGGATCACACCATGGTCTCATTTGATATGCTCTGGCGCCGGTTTCAGAGAGTCCCTAAAAGTACACTTCACAATGATCTTAAACAACTCATGAAAGCAGGACTCATCAAAAAATTGGGAACTACCCGCGGTGTCGTTTACACACAGTCTTAGTCGTCACATTTAACAGTGTTTTTTAATATATTCTTTCACCCAACTTGGCAAGTGTCCCCGGTATACTTTTTGGAATATAGGATCTAAACATTCATCAGGTTTGATTATTTTTCGGCAATTTACAGCTCCGCAGTGACAATCCCAGTTTGACCGGAATTTGGCATCAATTTCTGCCGTTGCATGATCATAGGTAACTTCATCACCGGCTTGAATATCCTGTCTGGCAATCAATATCTCGTCACCTTTCCACCAGGTGTTGGGATCGCAAGAGTGGTTCATATATTCGCTGCCGTCAGAAACAATAATAAATTTCCCCTTATATTCATATGCCAAATTTTGTCTATCCGGTGGTAGTTGCTGTAATTCATAAAGCGTCAGTAATTTTTCATTTGAGTCCAGTTTCCAAACCACCGTATCTATAGGTATAAAGGCTGTAGCATACAAACCAGTTCCCTGAATTTTACTGTAAGTCATCACTTTTATTGATGGATGTAACATATCTTCTCCCTAACACACCGGGTGTGTAACAGCTTCACACATCAGGAAATGATGGCATAAATTCTTCTAGTTCCCGCACCGAGCGCCTCTTCTTTGGTAATTTTGAAGTGTCCAAGAACACCGGTGTGGGTAACATGCGGACCACCGCAAATCTCTTTAGAATAGGAACCGATCGAATAAACCTTTACTTTTTCCGGATAGCGTTCGCCAAAAAAAGCCAGAGCACCTTCTTTCAACGCATCGTTGTATGTAGATATTTTGAAAGATACTGAAAGATTTTCTTTTATTTTCTGATTGACTAATTCTTCAATTTTTTTTATTTCTTCCTCTTTTAGTTTTACCGGATGTGAAAAATCAAAACGCAAACGATCGCTGGTGATATTGCTGCCTTTTTGTTGCACATGATTCCCAAGTACCGTTCGCAATGATTGATGAAGTAAATGTGTGGTAGTATGCAGTTTCACTACTTCTTCACTGTGATCTGCAAGGCCTCCTTTGAACATACCGCGGGCTGCAGTTCGTGATTTATCCTGATGGTCTTTGAACGCTTTTTCAAATTTGCCTTTTTCGACATGTTGTCCGCGAATACGGGCAATTTCTTCGGTCATCTCCCGGGGAAAACCAAATGTTTCATAGAGTTTGAACGCATTTGTTCCATCAATATTTTTAATCTTTTCAATCTCTCGGAGACCCTTTTCAAGCGATTTCCCAAACCTCATTGCTTCTTCCTCAAGTAATAATTTTATTTCTCCTGCTTTGTTGACTACTTCCGGATAAGCCTCTTTATAAATCTCCGCTACAGGTTCAACTAACTTACCCACATATTTCCAATCTCCAACTAAGCCCAACGATCGTCCATGAAGGAGTGACCTTCTGATCAAGCGTCGCAGCACATATCCTTGCTGCTTATTTGAGGGTAATACCCCGTCAGCCATCATCATGACAGCGCCTTTAATATGATCGGTAACAATCCGCATCGATCGCGTAATAGCGGGTTCGTCTTTGTATTTCTTTTTTGAGAGCGTTTCAAGAGTTTCTATCAGCGGTGTGAATAAATCTGTGCGGAATACATCAGGATTATCAATACTAGCAGCTACTTGTCTCTCTAGTCCTCCGCCAAAATCTACTACTTTATCAGCAAGCTCTATAAGTGTTCCGCCCGCCTCTTTTTTGTACTGCATGAATACTGAATTGGCTATTTCCATGAACCTACCGCAATCACAGTTGGGATGACAGAGTTCATTTTTCCATGGTGAATGTTCATGCAATTGCAACTGACCACCAAAATCATAAAACACTTCCGAGTCCGGCCCGCCTGGTTCACCTGGTGGCATATTTTCCGGAATTCCCGCACGGCTCCACCAATTTTTGGTCGCAGGATAAGTATGTATCCGTTCTCCTTCTTCAGCATCAATACCTACTCCGGAAAAAATAGTTTTCCAAAGTTCGATTGATACATTGTCTTTGGGAACTGAACTATTTCCTTCAAACACGCTTACATAAAATCGTTTCGGATCCAATCCCAATTCAGTTGTCAAAAATTCAAATACCCAAGACAATTGCTCTTTTTTAAAGTAGTCACCCAAGGACCAGTTCCCCAGCATTTCAAAAAAAGTTGTGTGCCTGTTATCTCCGACTTCATCAATGTCTTGAGTCCTGACTGCCTTTTGACTATTTACCAATCTTTTTCCCAATGGGTGAGGTTCTCCTAAAATATAGGAGATCAGGGGTTGCATTCCAGCTGAGTTAAATAGTGTCGTCGGGTCATTTTCGGGAACCAAAGGAGCTGATGGGATTTCCTTATGCCCGCGCTTGACAAAGTATTGAATGTATTTAAGCCTCACATCACTTGATTTCACATTTAGTATTATATACTATACACTATTCATTGTCCTGCCAATCTAAAGTCATATATGCGTATTGAAGAATTTAAAGAAATACCTGAAGGGCCGGAATTCATCTGGGTTCGATATCAATTAGATATGGGTATAGGAAATGCAAAATTTACTCATGCCAAAATCGCAAACAGTCTTGGTATTTGCGACCCGCAACACCAAGGCAACAAACCAGTTGTGAGTGACGGTGGAGTCATGAGCTTAGAACCAGATGGAAGTTTTTTTATTAGGGATTATTATACGAAAAGCGCAATCATGTTGCGTGTTTTGCAAGCTGGACAGGATTTAGATGATTTTGATGAAAGAATTGACGCGAAACGGCAAGCAAAAATTCTCGAGCGGCGATTGTCAGCACAGCTCATAGCCATCCGGAGTGGTCGTTTAGTTACTATCGAGTTACCTGATGAATCCAGAGAACTTTTTTATCCTCAACCAGATATGAGAACCATTTTTTCCACTGAATAACTGATACCTCATAATCTTATTACTTCAATTCATATAAAGTCTGTATAATCACCACATGCTTTGGTTTTGGCTATCACTTCTTGCAGCCCTGATTTTTAGTGCGTTACCCCTTATGATGCGGATATTTGCGGTCAATAGTACGGACCAACGCGCTTTTTCTTTTGTTTTCAATTGCTATGCTTCAAGTTTTGCAATTATTTTATATTTAATTGAAACAAGAGGAGTTCTGACAATCCCAAACAATCTCAGTCCTTTTCAGATTTTGTTGATATTTTTTGCAGCAATATTGTATGGACTGTATGAACGCTTCAATTATAAAGCGCGCAAACTTGTCGATGCTTCTACATTTGTAATTTTATTTCAGCTTAATCCGGTTATTGCATTTGTTATTTCAGTGACTCTTCTCGGTGAATCTTATACACCGGCAAAACTCACAGGTATGTTGCTTGTCGTCATAGCTTCAATCTTAGCCATATATGAAAAAGGCCATTTCAAAATGGGGAAACAATTATTTATTCCACTTCTTATAATAGTTTTTCTTGCTTTTGCCAATACAATTGACAAACCTGCATCATTTGGCATTCCGACAGGATTTTATAACGTACTGGTTTGGGTTCCGGCAATTCTTATTGTATTTATTCCAAAAATTTCCTTCGCTGCAATTAAGATTGAGTTGAAAACAGGGAGCTGGAAAGTTGCATTAGCAGCCATTTTAAACGTAATTAGCTACTATATTTTCATTAAGGCTCTGGCCATTGCGGATGCATCAAAAGTAATTCCCATAACCTCCACCTCTACTGTCCTGGTTGTCCTGGGGGGGATTTTTCTACTCAATGAGCGTACCAATTTGGGAAAGAAGATCTTTGCCGGATTTTTGGTATTTATAGGTGTTTTGCTTCTAATTTAAAGCGGTATATAATACAAACATGGGTTACTTTGTTGAACTTAATACGCTCATTGGACTACCGAAAGATTTTGATGTAACGACTCTAGCTGTCGGAAAAAAGTATACAGTCATCAAACAAAAAGAACGGGCGTTTCCGCTTCACCTTGCAATGCTTTTCATTGATGGATCATGGAATTTCTATGGTTACTCTGTTGCACATTCTGCCAAAACATACGACCAGAAAACAGTAATAGAATTTGAAGTGTTAACCCTTTTCACTCCTCAAGAACAAGCGCTTTATAAGCAAAAATTCCTCGAAGCGGCAAAAAAGACAGGAGAGGTATGAAAATTGGAGTCATTTCGGATACCCATGACCAAAGGGAAAATACTTTAAAAGCTGTAAAAATATTTAATAAAAGAATTCCTCAACCTAAGAAGCAGTAAATCTTCACATTTTTGGCGACGTCTTGCCGAGGTAAGTTATAATCACAACATGGTAAAAAAACCCGTTTCACACAATCGCCCGGCGACAAAAGCTGATGTGGTTAATGCTTTAAAAAGTATGTTGTGGAGTGTGAAAAAGACAACCATAGATATGGTAGAAGCAGAATTTAAAAAACTCGCCTCTACTATTAAGCAACTGCTATCTTTGGTTCGGGATATGCATAAACGGATGGCAATTCTCGAAAAGGAGACCGTCAACGTCCATTTAAAACTTCGGGAACTTGAAAAACGGATAGATGAGCTGGAGTATGCGCAGCACTTAAACTAATTTATTAATTAGTAAATTCGGGGTGTTCCTTGATAAAATGCTCGCGGGCAGCTCCTTTTTCGGTGATGAACGGACGAAAAGTATCAAGTTTGGCAACGTCATTTTTGAACATAAACAGGACTTTGTTGACATAATTGGCTAAATCTTCCGCATATTCCACGTGGTCGACAAAAAAGTATTTCTCTTCGCGGTTTCCAGCTGCTGACCGCGCGGTAAATGTCCCGATTTTTACAAGCGCTTCAAAATATCCCCGCGAATAGGCACCCGTATCCTCAATCATATCAAGAGTCACTGACAAATTATATCTATTCCACGGCGTGACATAAATAAATTTGGTCAACCGGCGATTGGTGATGATAAAGACACTTTTCTGCCAGGTCGTATTCACCCACCACAAACCAACTGCTCCAAAAACGATTCCCACTGCAAACAAAACCACTTGCCACAACCCCAACTCGACATTGGCCATCTGTGTGAGAATCCCCAACACGATTTGGGATACGATAAGTAACATTGCAGCCGCAAGTAAAACAAATACACTGCGTAAAAAACGCATCACTTTGGCTTCCCGCGCTACATACAAGATTCGTTCATCAGAGGCTTGCCCCGGAAAACGGATATCGGAATAGGGAAAAATAAAAATAGGGGCGTCAAACAGGTCTGCCATCGCCATAACTATATCATAAAACTGATATAATAAACGGGAAGATTCATTGCAGAATTTAAATGAAATGTAGGTGAATATTTTAGTCGCAGATGCCTCAAGTAAACCACAAAATATGGTAGTTTAACTTTCTCCTTTGAGAATAACCAGAATTATTGCTGTAAAAATAAGTATTCCTCCAAAAAAAGTTGTCAGTGTAGGTATTTCCTGGAAGAACATAAATACAAAAAATAATGCAAATACATTTTCCATAAGCATCACCAGACTCCCGGTTGATGTGGTAACTAATGCGAAACCTTTGCTCATAAATAACCATGCCAAGAAGTTACCCATACCAAATAACAATGTCACCATCCATGCTGCGGATGATAATGAATGAATACCGTTAGGACCAAAATAGAATGTTGATTCAAATATAAAAGCCGATAGTCCCACGGAAACCATTCCCAAAAAGGTACTTACAAGGAGTATAAATTGAGACGAATATTCTACCAGTTTTTTCCTGCCGATAAGATAGAACGATTGAGTTAGTGCAGATCCAAACGCGAGAATTCCTCCCAACCGCCAGGTAGACACGTTGTTGGGTTGAAATAAAAACAATAATGCTACCAAACTTAGACTGAAAGCTATCAGGTGAACTTGACGTACTTTCTCTTTCAAAAAAATAAAACCTAAAACTGGGGTAATGATCGCATAACAATAAAAAATAAAAAGCGCGTTACTTACCTGCGTATAAATAATACCGTAGGTAAACAATAAATTAGTTAAACCATAACCAAATATGCCTACCAATATAAGAAGTGGTAGATCTTTTTTGTGAACCTTAAATTTTGACTTGCTTATCACAAAAAAATAAATTGCTGCTGCTGAAAAAGCTACAATATAACGCAAAAATACTTGTGAGTTCGGTGGCATTTGTTCTGCACTCAAAAACCGTATGAGCACCGGCATGATGCTGTAGATAAGCGTTGAGATTATTAAATATGTGATTCCCTGGAGGGAAGATTTATTTTTGAACATACGCGGATTATACATTTTTTTACGACGGTATGAATAACGCGAATCTTGAAAAGAGATAATTTAAATATGAAATATAAATTAACCGCTGGTCTTCATCGGGAAGTTTTTGTAGATGCGATTGTGAAAGTCATCCTTCCAGATATTTTTTAGCAAGACGCATGGATTCGTCGGTAAAAAAGCGTTTAACCTCATCCCAGGAAACAGACTTGATCATTTGCGGCATTTCGCCAGAATCAGCATCAGTAAAATACTGTAATGCTTTGGTCAGGCTAAATTTATTTTGTTCAAACGAATGATATTTCTTTTCATAGAAAGCAAACATTTCATCCATATTAATTCCTTGACGAATCAACTCGTAAAGATCTATAAAATCACGCTTAGTTCCTCGATCCGTAATCGCCACTAATTTCATGGCCGCAATATCATGGGGATGTGCGATGGAAACATCAAAATATATTGTTGTTGGTGAAATTAAGGGGTAGTTATAATTAAAACAACTCAATTTAACACCATTTAATTCGCCAATAAGAGATATTCCTTTTGCCAAATCTTCTTTGAACGTACCAATGTTACCTAAAGATTGACTTAATGTATGAGGATCAAACAACTCTTGAGAAAAAAAATCAAAATCAACTGAATAACGATGGCCGAAATGAAGTGCAAGTGCGGAACCACCTGCGAGATACGCACCTTTTACCAGGTTGCTTTTTCCTAATACGGCCAATGTGTCTTTCGCAGTTTGAGATAGGACGGATTCAAACATTTTACCTCCTCTTTAGGAATATTTAGGAAACTTGCCCAGAAATTGCCGTTCCACGGAGAAAAATCACGCATGGTTTTAAGTGTTTCAACAATACTTTCCTTGGAAAATGTTTTCAACACCCAACGAGCGGCCTCAAGATCACCTTTATCCAGGAGTCGATTAATTACATAATAAGACTTCTCTTGCGGATTGAGTTTTTGAGCATCCACATCCCAGAAAAATTTATAAAATTCCAGTGGTAGTTTGGTCGGTACGAAAACAGTCTGCATATGCTGTAGTTTAACAAGCCAGGAAGTAATTATCCAGTCTTTTTCGGGATATTTTTGAAGAGATGTTTTCTAAGTTCCGCAGTTGAAGCGCGGCCGCGCTCTTGTAATTTTTCTATATGGGCAAGAGCCGCATCTGCTTGGGCAACGGCCTCAGACACTGCTTCTTCTTTAACAGCAACAACCTTCTCTACCACTTTTTCCTCAAATGCTTTGCCCTTTTCCAATAACTCTTTACCTTCATCAATCAATTCTCCACCTTTTTCCTCTATTTCTTCTACTTTCATCATTACTTGTTCGGTAATGGCCTCTTTCTTTTCGGAAACTTTGTCTTTCGTTTCATCCCATAAATCAAGACCCTCATCTTGTAAACGCTTAGCTAATTTTTTCCCTCTCTCGGTTCCCAATAATACAATAAGAAAAGCACCTATCAAACCTCCTAAAAAGAGTCCAACCCAAAATGAGTTGTCTCTGTGTTCATGCGGTGATTGCATTATGTCTTTTGTATCCATAGAAGTGAGAATTTACTTATTTTCAACAGGCTTTTTTTTCCCAAACAGGTTAACTAGTGACAAACCGGTTTTTAAGCCTTCGAACATCCCGGTCATGCCGGTCACCGAACGAGAGATACCTCCGGTAACCAAACCGGCATCATCAAGCATTTTGTTGACTTTTTCCATTGAACGGCGGAGTTCCCGAAGAATCTGCACCACTTGTATACCGATGACGGTTAGAAGTATGGTAAGAACTGTAATAACGACAACCAGAAGAATTTGAGTTGTATCCATAGGCAGACCTGCACTTACCTGATGCAAAAGCATCTGGCGGACAGGCAGATAAATTTAATACTCTTCAATTTAACATCATTGATTGTATTACGTCAATTGGATTGAGCATCCTCAAGAGGTAAACGAGTTATCCGGCGGATATTTGTAGTTTTTTCACCTACCCGGCTTGTTGAAATAATTTCAAGAGTATTACTTCCCAAAGCAAGACTGATATCCTTATAAAATTTTCCGTCCTCATGGACCAAAATCGGCACTTTATTAAAAGTAATAGTAGCATCATGATCAGTTACACCAAATACTGCTATAACTGCTTCTTTGGTCACTAGATCTTCCTTGGGACTTTCGATTGTCAAAGGAGGCGGACTATGAAGTGCTTGGTATTGGATAAAGAAATATCCGAAGAGAAGTAAAACTATGAACAGAATCAACGTGAACAATACTTTGTTTGGTGTGGGCCTCCAGATAGGTTCAGTTAGTGGCTGTTCAACATGTGTCTCCCTATTTTGTTCTTTGTTCGCAAACTGACGCCGGAAAAGGGCGAGTGTAGTAGTAGTACGGAGACCTAAAAAATCGCTGTAATTTTTGATAAAACCCTGGATATAAGGCAGTGCGGGCAACAACTTATAATCATCAGCCTCAATTGCAGTTAAAAATTTGAAGCGGATTTTGGTAGAGCGTTCGATTTGCTCAAGCGTAAAGCCTTTTTTTTGACGTTCCTCTTTTAGTAGTTGACCTACAGTTCGCATAGATTATGTCAATAATATCCTACAGAGCAGGATTTGTTTCAATCGGGCTTTTATTGAGGTTGGGAAGATGCGGCTTGCCCCTCCGCCAGTTGGGTGAAATATTCATCAGCGTTGCGGACTAGCACATCGCGCGGTTTTGATCCTTCTCCAGGACCAACAATCCCTGACTGTTCAAGCTGATCAAGAATACGCGCAGCCCGCGCATAACCGATAGAAAGACGTCGTTGCAGAAGTGATGCAGACGCCCGATCATACTGGCAGACTGTACGCACAGCTTCTTCAAACAATTCATCTTTGCCGTTTTCACTCGTTGTACCGCCTGATTTTTTCCAGGCGGATGCAGGCAAACTCGTCACTTCTGCAGTGTATTGAACGGGTGGATTTTTGCTCTTCAGAAAAGACACCAATTTTTGCACTTCCGGTTCTGAAACAAAAGTTCCCTGAATTCGGGAAGGTTTAGCTTGATCAGGAGGAATATAAAGCATATCGCCTCTGCCTAATAATTTTTCAGCCCCGGGAGTATCGATAATGACACGCGAATCAATCATTGAAGAAACATTAAAGGCAATACGTGAAGGGATATTGG
>CAYHKY010000024.1:0-19423 GCA_964357355.1 uncultured Gammaproteobacteria bacterium
CCGCAGCTCTTTAAGTCTATGAAGCGGAATCAATCCTCAAACCCGGGAAGGACCAGTTTGGTAATTTTCTGCCACTCACAATTGCAGGGTTCGGTGATTACCGGCCGGCTTTGTATATCTATGCCACAATTCCTTTTATAGCCATTTTTGGACTGACCGAATTTGCTACGCGATTGCCGTCTGCCATTTTCGCGATACTCTCTCTTCCGGCAATTTTCCATTTGGCGTTTACTCTGACCCGAAACACTAAAATCGCTCTGACTTGCTTATTGATTGCATCAATTTCACCGTGGAGTCTTTTTTTCTCACGCATGGCTCATGAAACAAATTTGATGACTCTGCTCATTTTATGTGGATTATTACTTATTTTACATAGTCGGAAACACCCCATTTTGTTATTGTTTAGTTCAATTTCCTTTGCAGCTTCTCTTTATACATATCACAGCGCTAGAGTATTTGTACCGCTACTGGTTTTATTAACCCTCACATTATGGCGAAAAAGAGTAAAAAATAATTCGGGGATGTGGTTTGCAGCAGCAGTATTATTAATAATATTTTTACTGCCGCTTGCACGGCAATATTTGGGAGGTGAAGGGTTGGCGCGGGTGCGGGGTGTGAGTTTGTGGAATGATCCGGGAGTTATTTTGAAAATTAACGAATTTCGCGGTCAGCTTTCTCAAGAATTTTCACCGCAAATTTCAAGGTTTATTTCAAATAAAGCGACAATTTATCCGGTAATATTTTTGCGTAATTTAGCCAAAGAACTCGATCCGCGATTTTTAATACTTCACGGAGATCCAAACGGGATATATAACACCCCAAACGTGGGAATAATGTTGTGGGTTGAGCCATTATTGATCATAGCCGGTCTGTTATTTTTTCGGCGTACCAACAGAAAAATCGCCACTTGGTTATTTTTTGGACTTATTTTTGGACTTATTCCCGATGCCCTGACCCGGTATGGTCCATCATCTGCGCGGATTCATGTACTGATCCCGTTTACGGCATTTCTTGCCGGTGTTGGCTTTGTTTATCTATCGAAGAAACATTATTTGGCGGGATTTTTTTTAATTTTTATTATTTCGTTTAACAGTTGGTGGTTTTGGAATCAGTATATACGGGCGATTCCAAAAATCCATGCCAATACATGGCAAATCGGAACAAAAGAGATGATTCAAAAAACCGCGTTACTAGCGCCCCAATATGGCAAAGTCTGGATTTCCCGAAGCGGTTGGGGATGGATTCATTTAGTATTTCACACGAAGTATGATCCGCAGATATTGCAAAAAGAAATAAAAGCATCACCCCGAAATGACCTTGGTTTTTGGTGGGTAAGTGATATTGGAATATACCACTTGGATTGGTTGCCAAAGATGTTGGAACCGGGAACTCTTTACATAGCTAGACCTACAGAATTTGAATCAGGGATTACGCCCCTTGATCGGGTACGCGGGGCAAACGGAAGTGATATTTATTGGTTTGTTGACGGGAATTCTGGGTTTCCTACAAATGTTTTTGATCTTGATGCGGGATACCTGTAAGGGAGGTTGTGTTAAAATTTATCTGTGTCGAAATCAACCATTTTTCTCCTAGCGGTAATATTTGTTGCGTTTGTAATGCGTAGCCAAAACTTAGGGAATAATCCACCAGCTGCGTATGGCGACGAAATTTCTTTTGCTTGGAATGCTTGGAATATTTTAAAAACCGGGACAGATGAATACGGAGTTCCTTACCCGTTGCAATTTAGAGCTTTTGATGACTATAAAGCTCCGATTCCTGTTTATATACTCGTACCTTTTTTGAGAGCTTTGGGATTGAATACTTTTGCGGTAAGATTTCCGGTGGTATTGTTTTCAGTCGCTACAATTTGGATTACCTATTTATTGGGTAAAAGGTTAATAAATGGAAAAATCGGGCTGATTGCCGCGTTTTTGCTAACCATTTCATCCTGGCACTTGCATTTATCACGCGGGTTTTTTGAATCAACAATTTCATTGTTTTTCTTTGTCACAGCAACCTATTTTTTTGTCGAAGCAAAAGATGATTTAAGAAAATTAATTTTCTCGGCGATTTTTTTTGCGTTAACCTTATACTCATATTTTACACCGCGGATATTATTAATTCTTTATATTCCTTATCTATTTATTTGGAAGACCGTAGTAACGGGAATTAACAGAAAACAATTGGTAGGTTTTTGCTTGACTTTGCTTCTATTGCTGCTGCCTTTGATATATTTGAGTTTTTTTGAAAATGGTTTAGCCCGGATTGAAAAGTTGACAGGACAACGGGAAACAACAATTATCAGGGAAGTCGAGCTTGATAGGATAAGTAGTGGCGGACCGGAATTTATCAAAAAAATGCTACATAACCGGCCACTTTACTGGGCAAGATTTATTATAAATGACTATCTTGAGCAGCTATCAATAAATTATTGGTACATAAACGGTGATTCATCGCTTAGATATTTCTTAGGACATATGGGAATGTTTTATCTTATCGAGTTGCCTTTTCTTGTAATAGGATTTGCAACTTTATGGAATTCATACCGCTCGACATTTTGGCTTCTAACCGGATGGTTATTGCTTGCGCCTATTCCTGCAGCAATTTCAGGCCGGCCATTTGCCGTGCGTTCACTGGCAATTCTTCCGGCGCCTTTTTTTATCGTCGCATCAGGGCTTCAGACTATTTGGCAAAAGTTGAGAAGTAATTCTAGTAAAATTCTCAAATTATGCATAGTCATCGGGTTCGGAATCAGCTCAGGCTACTATTTAGTGAGATATCATGTAGAGTATCCGCACTACGGAGCCACCTGGTGGGGATGGGAAAATAAAGCAGCGATTGATCTGGCTCTTAAAAATAAGGACAAATACGACCAAATTTTTTTATCCAATTTTTACTCAGGTCTTGATCTGGCATTTGCGTACTATACAGCGCAGGATCCATCTATATATGCTCAGGCCAAATCGCATCCAGTAACACTTGCTGATAGCCGTGAATTTTGGAAATTTGGTAAATTTTACATTGGGTCTCTGGATTTAGATAAGGATAGGATCTTACAGAATATCATTCCGCCAAAGAGTCTCTATATCGGTAGGCCTGAAGAAGCTGATAGTGCGGAAACCATAAATGCACCAGATGATGGTCGGATTATATTTAAAATATACAGAACAGATTAAATAAATGAGAAAAAACCAGATTTTATTGGGGTTAATAATAATTATTGCGGCTTTTTTACGGCTTAATAAATTAAGTGACAATCCTCCGTCACTATATTGGGACGAGGCCTCGCTTGGCTATAACGCCTTCGCAATACTTACTACCGGACATGACGAGCATGGAGAATTGCTGCCGCTAGCTAGGTTTATTGCGTTTGGGGACTATAAACCTCCCGGATATATTTACGCGATTGTACCCTTTATGGCGCTATTCGGTGTCGGAGAATTTGCAATTCGGTTCCCTTCCGCTTTTTCCGGAATATTAATGGTAATTTTTACGTACTGGTTGGCGAAAAAAATAACTGGTGAGACAACTGTGGGACTTGCGGCAGCAGGTTTGCTGGCTATTTCTCCCTGGAGTTTACAACTTTCCCGAGCTGCATTTGAAGCGCATCTGGCAGCGCTGTTTAATCTCACAGCCATTTGTTTGTTTATTGCAGGGATCAAGCGTCACTATTTTATGCCAATATCCGCACTATTTTTCATACTTTCATTTTATACTTTTAACGCTAACCGAATCCTGACACCGATTTTTATATTAGTATTACTCGTTATTTACTGGAAAGATTCAATCAAAATAAAAAAATGGTTAGTCATTTCGGTAACCGTAGGATTGCTTTTATTAGTACCGAGCTTAAGTTATTTGAGGTCACGTGAAAGCAGATTGAGATTTCAGGAAGTTACCATTTTTACAAGTCTCAATACGATTACAAAAGCAAACGCGCGCATAATGAGAGACGGAGATACTTGGTGGTCAAGAATTATACACAATCGACGTGTATATTATGCAAAAGATTTTTTGTCACACTACGCCGATCATTTTAAAGGTGAATTTCTGTTTATCTCCGGAGATAGAAATCCTCGTCTCTCCATTTTAGATGTAGGTGAGCTGTACTGGTTTGAAATTCCGTTGATCATTATCGGAGTAATATTGTTACTTTTTCAGAGAAGTAAAACTACAGCATTATTAATTGCCTGGGGTTTGTTTGCGCCCATTCCGGCTGCAACTGCGAGAGAGACTCCGCATATGCTAAGAACCGCATCGATACTTCCTATACCGCAGATTATTTGTGGAATTGCAGCTGTTTGGTTATGGAATTTTGTAAAAACTAAATCCACAGTAACAAAAAGGAGTATATATATACTTGTTACACTAATTGTATTGGTTAATTTACTCTATTATTTTCATAATTATTGGGTGCATTATCCTCGTGATTGGAGCAGTGAATGGCAATATGGTTATTCAGAAATGGTAACCAAGGTTCGTGAACATGAAGATAATTATGATCGGATTTCAGTTACACAAGCCAACGGTAGGCCATACATTTATTTTCTGCTTTTCAATCATGTAAATCCAATTGTATATATGAATATCAGAAAGGCAGATCGTGATTGGTACGGATTATGGAATGTGTATGGATTTGGGAAATATGATTTCACCGAGAAACCACCTGTAGGAGGAGAAAGAGTTTTAAGAGTCAAAACCGGCAGTAATTCAACTAACAAGAAAATTGATGAAGTAAAAGATCCAAGCGGAAAAACGGTATTCGAGATAGGCGAATAATAAAAATTAACTTATGGTAAAAAAACGAATTATACTTATAATTATTATATTACTTGCTGCGTTTTTGCGATTGTACAAATTAGGAATAAATCCTCCTTCACTTGACTGGGATGAGACCTCTTTAGGTTACAATGCGTATTCTATTTTAAAAACTGGCAAAGATGAATTTGGAAGACAGTGGCCTATTTCCATCAGATCTTTTGAGGATTACAAACCAGCATTTTATGCCTACGCCACAATACCGGCAGTAGCAATATTTGGTTTAAACGAATTTGCTATTCGTTTGCCATCTGCAATATTTGGAATTGCAACCGTTATCCTGACTTATTTTCTGATAAATAACATATTTGGGAAAAAAGTCGGACTATTGGGAACTCTATTACTCGCAATTTCTCCATGGCACTTACAATTTTCTCGTGTCGCCTTTGAAGCGAATGTCGGACTGTTTTGGGTAACCGCCGGAATATATTTTTTCATGAAAGCGCGTGCTGATGGTAAATGGTATCTTCTTTCCGCTTTGTGTTTTGTATGCTCATTTTACAGTTATCATAGTCCACGTTTGGTGGTGCCGGTACTTCTTTTGGGATGGACAATAATATTTAGAAAAGAAATTTGGCGTTGGCGTATCTGGGTCATTTGTTCATTGTTGTTAGGAGGATTGCTTCTTATTCCATTTATTTCTGAAATGTGGGATCTGGGTAGGGCCCGTTTTTCTTCCGTAACTGTCCTAACTCCTGAATCCAGACTGGATGAATCAATCAAAAGAATTGAATTTGACCAGAGTAATAATGATTTAATAGGAACAATTATTCATAATCGTCGAGTAGTCTATTCTATTGCCATTCTAAAAGGTTATCTTGATCATTTCAATTTAGACTTTTTATTTCTCACAGGGGATGCCCCACTTAGGCATCACGCACAAGATATGGGAATGCTCTACTTGTGGGAAGCCCCGTTTGTCTTTTTAGGAATTCTCACTCTTATAAAAAGAAAATTCATCTATTTACTTTGGTGGTTATTTGTTGCTCCAGTTGCCTCAGCTCTCACCACTGGAACTCCTCATGCTGTAAGGGCGCTGACTTATTTGCCGTTATACCAATTATTTACGGCAATAGGATTGATTATTTTCTGGAAAAATCTTTACGGCTACCGCAGGCAAAATTACATAAAACCTTTAATAATGTTAATAACTTGCATCCTAGTTACAACTAACATTTTTTATTACTTGGACATGTATTATATACATACACCTGTAGAATCAGCTAAAGATTGGCAGTATGGATACAAACAAGCAATTGCAATAGCCAAGCAATATGAAAATCAAGTCGATAAAATAATCCTTACTTATATGTATGATCAACCACACGTATATGTTTTATTTTATAATCAAATAGATCCGGTATGGTATCAGACGCAGCAAAAAAAAGGTCAAGAAGTAAAAAGGTTTGAAAGAGATTTCGGAAAATATGAATTTCGCAATATTGATTGGGATAAAGATAAACAAATTACTAACGTACTTTTTATAGCTACTCCAGGGGAAATTTCAGAAGACGTTCCAGGTTTAGTGGCTACTATCAACTTTCCCGATGGTAGCGTTGCGCTTCGCCTGGTGAGAAGATAAAATATAGCCAACTTGATTGAATTTATCAGGCCATAACTCCTTCTAGACTGATCCGTCAGCTGACGGATACAGTAAGAAGGGTATACAATTATGCGTATTTTAGTAACAGGCGGAGCTGGATTTATTGGTTCTCATATTGTTGACCGTTACATCGAATTGGGACATCGTGTTATAGTCATCGACAATTTGTCTACAGGCAGACGAGATTTTGTGAATTCCAAAGCTGTTTTTTACGAGGCAGATATCAGGGATGTATCTAAAATGCAGGAAATACTCACTAAAGAGCAGCCTGAAGTTCTAAATCACCACGCAGCTCAAATGGACGTACGAAAATCGGTAGCCGACCCCAAATTTGATGCGGATGTAAATGTCATAGGCTTATTAAGTTTGATGGAGGCAGGTAAAAAGGGATTCAAGAGGGTGATATTTGCATCTTCAGGAGGTGCAATATATGGAGAGGCAGATACCGTTCCTACTCCTGAGTTTTATAAGCCACAACCTCTTTCACCATATGGTATTTCTAAATTGACAAGCGAATATTATTTGTATTTTTACTACCATACATATGGCATTTCTTATGTTTCACTAAGATATGGCAATATATATGGCCCGCGACAAAATCCACATGGAGAGGCAGGTGTGATAGCAATATTTACCACAAAAATGCTGCACGGAGTTAAACCGACAATTAACGGGGACGGAATGCAGTCCCGGGATTTTGTATTTGTATCAGATGTAGTAGAAGCCAACGTGTCCGCGCTAAAAAAAGATATACCGCTTATCGTTAACATAGGTACTCAAATACCTACAACAGTCAATGAAATTTTTTCTGAATTAAAACTACTTACAAAGGCAGAGGTGAATAAAATTCATGGGCCTGGAAAAAAAGGCGAACAAAAAACAAGCGTTCTTCTTAATAATTTAGCAAAAGAACAATTGGGTTGGCTGTCTCACGTAACACTTCGTGATGGTTTGACGAGAACTGTGGGGTACTTCTCCCATGAGTAATACAGGTAAAAAAAAGGTAATAATCCTGGGCGGTGGACTTGCCGGGCTTGCTGCCGGTTATGAACTTGTTAAGTCGGGTTGTCACGTTACCATTTTGGAGCGAGAGGATGATGTTGGGGGATTAGCCAGAACGATTGAAAAAAACGGATTTCGTTTCGATACTGGGCCTCATCGCTGGTACACGAAAAATGACATGGTAAACACATGGATGCTTAAGCTCCTCGGTGACGAAGTTGTAAAAGTTCCACGTTTAACGAGAATTTATTTTGATCAGAAATTCTTTAATTATCCTATCAAAATCAAAAGTACTTTGATGGGAATGGGGTTAGTTAAAACGTCAATGGCTGTTTTAGACTACTGTTTTATTCGTTTCATCCAGCTTTTTTACAGGAAACAACCCATAAGCCTAGAGGATGGATATGTTGCAAAATTTGGTAGAACGCTGTATCAGTTGTTTTTCAAGCGTTACAGTGAAAAACTTTGGGGTACAAGTTGTCAAAATATTTCGGCCGATTGGATTGGTCAACGTACACGCGGATTCAACATTGGAACAATCATTAAAGAAACCTTATTTAAATCAAAAGAAATAGTGTCCTTCGTTGACGAATTCTCATATCCTAAAAACGGTATTGGGCGAATTGCGCAAAAAATGGCCGAAGAAATAATAAAAAATGGAGGTACAATAATTTTGAAAAGTACAGTGACAAAAATTCAACATATTAATGAGCACGTTACAGGAATTACCTATGTTTCAAAGAAAATATCAGTAACGCTTGAAGCGGAGCAAGTCATAAGCTCTATCCCACTAAGTGATTTAATTGACATATTGTCCCCTGTTATTCCAGCAGAAATCGCTAAGGTAAATAAACGTCTTACCTACAGGGATGAACTTCAAGTAGCAATTTTTGTGAAAAAAACTCATGTTACCCCTGACACCTGGGTATACGTGCATTCCTTAGAATTGCCATTTATAAGGTTTATGGAAATGGATAATTGGAGTGAAAAACTTTCACCTGATGGAACTACTACATTGGTGTTTGAAATAGCATGTAATGTGGGAGATGAAACCTGGAATTTAGGTGATAAGGAATTAATAGAAAGAGTGATAAAGGCATTTATTTCTGAATTTAAATTGATTACAAGAAAAGATATTCTTGGCGGACACATACATCGGATGCCCAAAGAGTATCCGGTCTATCACATAGGGTATCGGGAAGATGTGGGTAAATTAAAAAATTACCTTGCTCGTTTCAGAAATCTTCAACTGGTGGGAAGAAATGGAACGTTTCGTTATAATAATATGGATCATTCTATTGAAATGGGATTATATAGTGCGTGGAATATTATTGAAAATGAACGGAAGTTTGATATTGAGTCAGTCAACATTGAACGTGAGTATTTGGAAGAAAAACGGCTGCGAGTTGCGGAACCCGAATTATCAGAAGATCAATATGTAGAAGAGAAACATTGATATTTCTTCTAATATTATGTTGAATAGACCTCGTATTGTGGTTGTGATGCCAGCATATAATGCAGAAAAAACTCTTGAGCAAACAGTCAAGGATTTCCCCTCTGGATTAGTCAGCAATACCATTCTTGTTGATGATGGATCAACAGATCAAACGGTCAAAATTGCAAAAAGACTTGAACTTACAGTATTTCAACATCCAAATAATCTGGGTTACGGAGGTAATCAAAAAACCTGCTATTGGGAAGCTTTAAAGGTGCATCCGGACATAGTTGTAATGGTGCATCCTGATTATCAATATGATAGCAGGTTGATTGGAGAGCTAGTCAGGCCTATTATTGAGGGGCGCTATGACATGATGTACGGGAATCGGATTCGAACAAGACAAGAAGTTTTGGATGGGGGAATGCCACTTATTAAATATGTTCTCAATCGTACTTTTTGTGTCCTTGAAAATATAATTTTGGGAGCTAATTTTTCTGAATATTTCAGTGGCATGCGTGCGTACAGCGCAAAATTTTTAAGAGCTGTTCCCTACCAGCGTTTTTCCAATGATTTTGTATTTGATCAACAATTAATGATTGCAGCCTTTGCAGCGGGTTTTAGAATTGGCGAAGTAGATATTCCTGTCCGTTATTTTTCCCAAAGCTCCTCAATCAAATTTTGGAAAGGGACAAAATTTCTGTTAGAAACAATTTTTACTCTGATGCTTTTTATTGGTTACAAATACGGGAAAATAAACAGCTACCTTTTTGGAGCACAAAACCCCTCATGAGCGCTAGAACTATATTAGGAATATCCTTTTTGTTGATTACCAGCTTGTGGGCAATGAAGGCGTTTATGCATCCGGGTTTCTACACCAGTCACGATGGTTGGCATCAAGTTGCACGGCTCTATCATTGGAATCAAGCAGTTATAGATGGGCAAATTCCTCCTAGGTGGAGCAGCGGGCTTTATAACGGTTTCGGTTACCCTCTATTTATTTTTTCGTACCATTTACCTTGGTGGTTAGCCTCACCGTTGGTTCAAAGCGGAGTCTCAATTTTTGATTCAATTAAAATAGTATTTATTGTTACCTATGTTGTCTCAGGTATAACAATGTATTTATATGCGCGTGATCTATGGGGGAATTGGGGAGGATTAGTTTCTGCATTTATATACCTTTTTACACCTTATCGATTCGCCAATATTTTCGTTCGTGCAAATATTGGCGAGGCAGTCAGTTTTGTTTTTATTCCGCTTGTTTTTTGGGCAATATATCGACTTCGGATTAAACTAAGCGCAGTCATGATAGCGTTCGGAGCTATAGGAATCGGGGGATTTATGCTTTCCCACGTCATGGTAGCTTTCTTATTTTTTGTACCTTTCATTCTTACATTTAGCTCATACCTTTTCGTCCCACCTGGCGGTGTTCGGAGATATAAACGAAAATTTATTTTAGCATTAGTATTAATAGGCGTATTAGGAATTGGATTGGCTGCATATTACCTGATTCCGGCAATTGGCTATAAATCTATAACTGTATTTAACAATTTGTATCACGATCTATATAAAGAACATTTTACTTCTTTAAGCAAATTATTATATTCACCATGGGGTTATGGAGCTATAAAAACAGATGGAGAAATGTCACGCCAAGTAGGTTTGGTGATTTGGGGAATTTTAATGTTTAGCACTGGTTCAATTACATACCAAATAATTAAAAAAAGATCAATTAACTTAAATTTGCTCATTCAATTAACTTTTTTATTAAGTAGTATTTTTGCTATTTTTATGATGCTTCCGCAGTCTGGGGAAGTTTGGAAATTGATTGCAGGTTTGGCTATAGTTGATTTTCCGTGGCGTTTTTTATCAGTGACGACATTTTGTGGAGCTATTCTTGCCGGAGGATTAATCAAAGTGACCAGCAGTCAGTTGATTAAAAAAATCATGGTTATAATTCTTATATTGGGTGCAATAGTTACTAACCGTAATCATTTAAGAGTAAACCAGTATACGGATATTCCACTCTCTTTATATATAGATTCTGAGATAACTACTAATACTGATGATGAATATCTGCCTGTATGGGTAAATCGCAACTACGCTAAAACAGAAAGAAAGGAGTTTATTAGTTCTCATATTAATTCATCACAATTTAAACAACTATCTAATGTAATTGAATTTAGCTACACATCACCCAAAGACAGTAAGGAGGGTATAAATCAAATGTATTTTCCTGGTTGGGTTTATTACAGTGATGGGGTGAAGCAAGCTTTGAATAAAGATTCATGGGGAGCTATAGTTATTCCCGTATTTGCAGGTTTTCATAAGGCCAAATTAGTGTTTGAGCAGACCTCTGTTATGCGTTATGGAGAATATATAAGTATTGTATGTATTTTTATAACAATGCTTCTAATAATACGGAGAAAAGGCGCAAATAGAGCATGAAATTATCAGTTGTTCTTGCTACTTTCAATGAGTCTGCAAACTTGTCTGACTGCTTAAAGAGCGTTGGTGGGTGGTGCGATGAAATTGTAATTGTTGATGGATCGTCAACAGACAATACCGTGGAAATTGCTAAACAATTTGGTGCACGTATATTTATCACAGACAACCCCAAAATTTTTCACATTAATAAACAGAAGGCAATTGATTGTGCAAGTTTTGAATGGATACTCCAACTTGATGCTGACGAAAGAGTCACAGAAAAACTAAGAAATGAAATAAATATTGCCGTTAAAAATCCAGAAATTAATGGGTATTGGATCCCTAGGAAAAATTTCTTTTTAGGCAGATTCTTGATGAAAGGTGGGGCATATCCAGACTACAGTTTAAGACTGTATAGAAAAGGAAAAGGACGATTACCTCAAAAAGATGTTCACGAACAAGCTGAAGTAGTAGGAAGTGTGAGTTATCTACATGAGCCGATTATTCATATGGCAGATGTTTCATTTTCGCGGTATATGTTGCGTTTTAACCGATATACGGAATTGATCGCTTTACAGATAAAGGAAAGAGATGCGAAAATTACATTAGTCGGTCTTGTAACTTATTTAGTGTTTAAGCCAATTGCATGGTTTTTGTCAGTCTATATACGCCATAAGGGATTTATGGATTCCTGGCAAGGGTTGATATTTTCCTTTTTTTCAGCCCTAAGATTTCCTGTAGCTTATATTAAATTTATGAGAAACCTTTAATGAAAGTAGGATTTATTATTCCTCCACTTATTCAACACGAGACAAGAGGCACCGGAATTTATGCAAAAAATCTTGCTAGTGCTTTAGAAGCGTATACAGATTGGGAGGTTGTTAGGGTTCATGCTGAGTTCTTACCGACTGCAGTGGATATTTATCATTTTCCTTATTTTGACCCTTTTTTTCTGACTTTACCTATATTCAGATCAAAAAAAACTGTGGTAACTATTCACGATCTTATTCCGCTTAATTTTCCTCAACATTTTCCCAGAGGAATAAAAGGGGAAATAAAATGGAGAATTCAGAGAATTGCGGTGTCAACGGTAAATGCAATTATTACGGATTCTATGGCTTCCAAACACGATATTGAGACTCACCTAGCGTATAATAAAAACAAAATACACACTGTTTATTTGGCTGCGGCGAAAGAATTTCAAACACCACGTGATAAGGTGGATATGGATCGTGTTCGTGACAAATACCATTTGCCTAAAGAATTTTTTTTATTTGTGGGAGAAAGCAACTGGAATAAAAATATTCCAAATATAATTCGAGCTATTAAATCTGCCGAAGCATCATTAGTTATTGTGAATAAATCGTTTACATTACGGCTGGGTGATAATTACAATTCATGGCAAGATGCTTTGATTGAGGCGCAGCATGAAGCAGAAGGGTACGAAAGAATTTTTCGATTGGGAGGAGTTGAGTTAAATGACCTTGTTACTTTATATAAAATGGCAAGCGCTCTTATAATGCCTTCTTATTACGAAGGATTTGGAATTCCCGTAGTTGAAGCGTTTTCGGCAGGATGCCCGGTAATTACGACTAATCGAGGTAGTCTGGGAGAAATTTGTAGAGATGCTTCTATTATGGTGAATCCGGATAATGTAAGTGAAATCGTCAACGCTATGAATCGTCTACAAAAGGACATTAATCTTCGCAAGAAGTTAATTACTAAAGGAAAACACTTGGCTCGTAATTTTACATGGGAAAAAACATCTAAAGAAACTGCTAGGATTTATAATCAAGTTTTAGGATCATAAGACAT
The DNA here is from genome assembly GCA_964357355.1 of uncultured Gammaproteobacteria bacterium. Classification (GTDB taxonomy): domain Bacteria; phylum Patescibacteriota; class Microgenomatia; order UBA10105; family UBA10105; genus CAYHKY01. The sequence continues at coordinate 13,101 of CAYHKY010000024.1, forward strand.
GAAACAGACGATTAGACGTTCATATGAATTTGTAATTTCACATAGAAAAATTGAATTTGTATTATTAATTCTTTTTGCAATTTATTGGGCAAATACTTTTCACACCAATTTTCCAGATGAATTCGACAATATAGTTGGAGGATGGTATATCAACCAAGGCCGTATTCCATATGTCGGATTTTTTAGTCACCACAATCCAGGATCGTATTATATTGCCTCTCTTATCACATTGCTTACAAAGCAATCTTTTGTCGCGTTTCGGAGTATTTGGGCCATAGTATTATTTGGGACGGGGTTAGGCGGTTATCTATATCTTCGTTTCTCTCTAGGCGCTAAGAGAATTGATTTTTACCTGCCTTACTTATTCGCGTTAGGCTTAGGTGCTACCTACTTTTGGGCTCATATGTTACTTTCTGAGACTGTGGTTGGATATCTCCTAGTCCCAGCTTATGCACTTGTGGTTTTGAGAACTTTGTTTAGTGAAAAATTCACCAGATCGGATATCATATTTATATCTCTTACTACTTCATTCGCTTTATATACTTCGCTTATATTTATTTATGCAGTAATTGTATTACTGGGATTATTCGCTTACAGATACATATCTCAAGAAAACATACGGAAAGAAAAAAGACGTTTTTTCAAAAACTTCTTAGTTACTTTAATAATTTTTATTATTCCTTATTTAATATTTATACTTCATTTATTAATAACTGGCAGTTGGTCGGAATTTATTTTTCAATCCATAAGTTACAATAGAGATTACTATATTTACAATTTCCCTGTTGTTGCAGGAAAAATTTCCACTAATCCAGCACGATTCGCACTCTCAATTTTTTATAATACAACTCTTCAATTTCATTCATTACTTGTTCAGGTGCGCAATTTCAACTTTTCATATCCCGTAAATATTACTTTGTTGCTTGGAAATACGGCGTTACTTATTTACTTACTAAGTAAACGAAAAATGTCACTTAGTGTAGCAATTTATTTATTTTTAGTTTATCTGAACGCACGAAGTGAGCCATTGAATTCACAAGAAACTGATTTTCACTCAACAGTTTATTTCATGGTCAGTCTATTTAATATGTGTTGGATACTTAAGGAATTGTTTTACAGTCTGAGTACGAAAATCAGTGATAGCTGGCGGTATGTATACAAAATAATATTTACAACCCTGGCCATTTATGCTTTCTTCTTCGTTTTATTTTTAACTAGAACATTTGGAGAAAAAGTGTACGCAAAAATCATGGGGCATGCTCCAGCTATTTATGACGCACCAGTGGTAGCCCCCATTGTCAACAAAATAGTTTCACGAAACGAATATTTTTGGATCGGACCGTTTGAGTTTCAAGAGCTGTTATATATCAACGGTAAATTACCCTCAAAGTATCATTGGTTTTTACCAGCTAGCGCCCGCTCTGAAAAAATTAAGAATGAGCTGACAAGAGATCTTCACAAGAATAAACCGAAGCTGATTGTGTTCAAAGAAGATTATCGTGCGTTCGGCACAGAGGCGAAAGATTTTAATCCAACAATCGTCGATATTTTACGGAATGATTATTTCCGATTAGAAGACTTAGAGGCAGAAGGAAAGAGATTTAAGCCAAAGATCATCAACTTACACAATTTTAATATTGCCACAAACTTTTATTTTGACAAAAGCCGTAAGGAAGAAATCATCGAATTATTATTACGTGAAGAAATCATCGAACCAAACCCCTCATGATGTTCTTGATAATTATCGCGATTTGGAGGTTAGTACTTTTTTGTTCGGCATATTTTGCTCAAATAAAAATCCCTTTTGTTCCCCGTTTTCCCTATGCCGACGTGTACTTAGTCCCTTCTCAATTGCCTCAGTGGTTGTGGGGCTGGGCAAATTTTGACGGCGTGCATTATCTTACCATAGCAAAATTCGGCTATAAAGCACAATTTACACAAGTTTATTTTCCGCTTTTCCCTCTTCTTTTACGCGGATTAGGTCGGCTTTTTGCAGATGATTATTTAATCTTAAGTGGCTTATTTGTATCTTTTGTGTGTTTTATAGGGGCGATTTACGTGTTTCAACGGTTGTTAGACATAGATTATGGCTACAACGTCAATAAATTCCGCATATTGCTGATGCAGCTTGTATTTCCTACGAGTTTCTTTTTTGCAGCCTTATACACGGAATCACTATTTTTATTACTTGTTATGTTGTCATTTTTACTTGCAAGGAAAAAAAAATGGTGGTTATGTGCTGCAGTTGGTTCTTTAGCAACTTTTACTAGAATAACCGGGATTTTTTTATTACCCGCGTTACTATGGGAATTTTTTCAGGACCATAAAAGTAAAAACCAAGAAAACTCAAAAAATATAAAAAATTCGGCGCCAAGTAGTTTAATAATTAAAGGTTTTCAACCTTTAATTCGTTCTCCCATATTGTATTTGTTACCCATAGGCTTAATTTCATATATGGTATATCTCCAAATATTCTTTGGTGATGCGCTCTATTTTTGGCATGCTCAAGGAGTCTTTGGGGCTGAACGTGCCGGTCACAGTCTGGTTTTTCCACTGCAAACTTTATGGAGGTATATAAAAATCATAACTACAGTTTCAAATGGTGACGCGTTATTACCGGCCTTGATGGAGTTAGGAGCATTTTTGCTAGGAGTTGTTCTGCTTGTCAAGGCATCGAAAAGTGTTCGAATTTCTTATCTTATATTTAGTTGGTTAGTGTTATTTGTTCCGCTACTTACCGGTACTTTATCCAGTTTGCCTAGATATGTTTTACTAGCTTTTCCCATATATATAGTGCTGGGAAAAATTAAAAGCAATGTTTTATTTTCAATTGTTGTGTTTATTTTTACTTTACTGTTGATCTATTTAACTTCTCGTTTTATTAGCGGTAGGTGGGTAGCCTGAAACTTAGTGTTATAATTGTCTTGTCATGAAGCGATTATTGGTAGTAATTCCTGCGTTTAACGAAGAAGAAACTATAGGTAAAGTGCTTCGGAGTTTACCCAAACAAATTCCCGGCAAAATTCGAGTTGACGTATTAGTAATAAATGATGGATCACAAGATCAAACTCTGCAAATATCCAAGAAAATGGGGGCATTAGTGATTACACATCTGATTAATAGGGGATTAGGAGCTGCATTGGGAACTGCTTTTTCGTACGCAAAAGCAAAAGGATATGATTGGGTGTTGACGTTTGACGCTGATGGGCAACATCAAGTAACAGATGTTGTAAAGGTTCTAAATCCACTTATTAAAAATAGAGCAGATGTGGTGATTGGAAGTAGGTTATTGAAGAAAGATAAAATGCCAATTCTACGTCAAATTATTAACAAACTGTCAAACGTATTGACTTGGGTATTATTTAATATTTGGACATCCGACTCGCAATCGGGTTTGCGCGGTTTTAATAAATCGGCTTTGGAGGAGATAGAGATCACATCACAACGAATGGAAGTTTCGAGCGAGTTGTTCAAGGAAATCAGCCGGTTAAAACTGAGGAAGGTTGAAGTGCCTATTCAGGCTGTGTACACGAAATATTCGCTTTCCAAAGGACAGAGGTTGAGTAACGCTCCTAATGTATTTTGGAAGCTGCTGTTACAAAGATTTGGAAACATATGATTAGCCAGCTATTTTTAAGTTTTTTCTTACTTTTTGCGTTAAGCCGTGTGATATTTCAAGTGAGATCAGGCAAACTTACTACAGGAGCTTTTTTATTTTGGAGCTCCCTTTTTGTTTTTGCTCTTACAGGTGTACTCGAACCAGAATTAACTTCACATGTTGCCAAAGTTCTAGGTATTGGTAGAGGAGCAGACGTAGTTATTTATGCATCCATAGCACTAATTTTCTACCTTATTTTTCGTCTTTCAATAGCTCTCGAAGAAACTAGGAGAGAGATTACTGAATTAGTTAGAAATATTGCCTTGAAAAATGTGTTTACCCCAACAAAAATACAAAAAAATCAAAGACGTGAAAAAAAGTGAAACTTCTTTTTATTACTGAATATTTTCCGGCCACAACAGAAGTTGAAGTTCACGGCGGTGTGGAAGTGCGGACATACAATATAGCCAAACGTTTAGCCAAACGACATAGCGTAACAGTTATTTCGTCACTGGAGTTCGGTAAGCCACGAAAGCAAATTTTAAATAGGATTGTGGTAAAGCGTGTTGGAGGGATTAGGAGATATTCATCCTTTGGTAAGCATACATCAATATTCAGCCGTTTTATTTTCGTCATTTACTCGGTATGGGAAGGATTAAATGTAGATTTTGACCTTGTTGAAGGTACTGGTTACATGGGATGGATTCCCGCTTGGATTGTTGGAGTTGTAAAACACAAAAAGAAAGTTGCCTGGATAGCAGATTTAACAGAATTTACATTCAAACCTTATCTTTCTAATTGGTCAATCGTTGTAATACAACTCATCGAGAGATTAATTTTAAAATTGAAATGGGATGCGCTTGTTTGTATTAGTAACACTGTTTGTAAGAAAGTTCAACGTTTAGGCGTACCTAGTGAGCGCATTAATGTGATTTACTGCGGTACGGATGTAAATAAAATTCAGCGATTACACGTTGAAAAAAATCATCAGGAGATTGTATGTGTAGCCAGATTAGTGAAATATAAAAGAATTGAAGACTTAATAACGGCACTGCAAAAAGTGAAACTAAGAATTCCGTCAGTAAAGCTTTCTATTATAGGAGTAGGCGGTGAGCTAAAGTTCCTAAAAAACATCGTGGCAAATCTAAATTTACGCAAACAAGTTCAATTTAAAGGGTTTATTCCCAAACATCGTGATGTTTGGCGTCTTATCAAACAAGCTCGAGTTTTATGTGTTCCTTCTGAAATTGAAGGTTTTGGAATAACGACAATTGAAGCGATGGCAGCAGGAGTTCCTGTAGTTGCGGCAGACTTACCTATAAATCGTGAAATTACAAAAAATAAAGGTGTACTATTTTTTAAGTCCAAAAACACTGTTGACCTTGCTAATCAGCTTACAACTCTGTTAGTCAATCAAGAAATTTATCATAGATTGATTAGACAGTCCGGATTTGTCATTAGGAATTATGATTGGAAAAAATTAAGCAAGCAAACCCAAGAATTATATGAGAATTTGTGTTCTTATTGATGCATGGGATCCTGTGTGGGGAGGGGGTCAAACTCACGTATGGGAAATTGCTAATCGCTTAGTAAGAAAAGGATGGCAAATTGATATTTTTACCCGGGCACTGAGCGAAGGAAATATTACACGAAAAGAAAGTATAGAAATATTAACAAAAGACAAGCTTAGGGTTATTCGAGTGGGCAGGGTATCGGAATTTAACAACGTTCCAAGTCGTCTAATTTGGTTAATTAAGGTTGTCATCCATGTTTGGAAATATCACCAAAAAAAACCTTATGATTTAATTCACGCCCATGCATTTTTACCAGCAATTCCGGGAAAAATGTTACAGATACTGATTAATAGACCGTTGGTATATACAGTTCACGGTAGTCCACTGATGGATGTATCACCAAATAGCATAGGCGCTTGGATAGAGCGGATATTATTGACAGGAATCAAATTCGACCGGGAAATATCTGTCGGCGAACGCTTCTTGAAATATCCCAATCTTAATCGAAATATTGCAATTATTCCTAATGGAGTAAATTTGGAGTTGTTTAAAGCAACGACCAGACAGCGAATGCATTCTAATATTTCTATTTTGTGGGTAGGGAGATTTGATAAAATTAAGGGAATTCCAATCCTACTAACAGCTTTTGCTAAAGTCATTAGGAATAACCAAAAACTTAAATTAAAATTGGTAGGGTTTGGGCTTGAAAAAAAAACTTATGAGCATCTCGCACACAAGCTTAATTTAACTAAATCTGTAGAATTTGTTGGAAAGAAAACGCTTAAACAATTAGCGTTGATATATCGAACGGCAGATTTATTTATATTACCCTCGCTTTCAGAAGGGCAGCCTGTGACTTTATTTGAGGCGATGGCTTCATGTATTCCTGTAATTGCCACAGATGTAGGTGACAATGCGAAATTTGTAAAAGAAGGAACAAATGGGTGGTTAGTAAAGCCAGGAAATATTGAAAATTTGGCTCAAGTTCTTAAATCAGCGTGTTCAAGCAAGAAGTTAAAAATAATGGGACAAAAAGGAAGACAACTCATGGAGTCGCACTTTTCATGGAATAAATCAGTTCATGAAACGGAGAAGTTATATCTGAGTTTATTATAGTTTATACAACAATATTATACATGTCTAAATAAGTGAATCATAAATAACGTCTATTCCCTGTAGCTTTGCTACAGGGTTACCTTGGGGGAAAGTTT
>CAYHKY010000025.1:0-19118 GCA_964357355.1 uncultured Gammaproteobacteria bacterium
ATCGTCCCGAACGATGCGCGCTACCAACTGCGCCACACTCCGATATCAACTATTTTAACATCTTTGATGTTAAAATATTCATAAGTTACATAAGTAACTTATATCAAGAATATGAGCCTGCCCAAACACAAATACCTTCTCACTTATCGTATCGCTGAAATAATCCACGATTTGACGGTCAAGTTTTGCCGGAAGTTTCTGATAAGTGATTTAGGTAACCTAAGTAACTTACCTTCTCGCAGAACAATTGACCAGATGGTTCAGGCAGCCAGATCGGGAAAACAAAATATAGTGGAAGGCGTCATGGATGCAAGAACCTCTAAGAAGATGGAGATCAAGCTGCTCGGTGTGGCAGCAGCTTCTTTGGAGGAACTTACAGCAGATTATGAAGACTTTCTACGACAAAGGAATTTGCTTATTTGGCCAAAAACAGACGAAAAGGTGACGAAACTCAAACATTACACCTATCGCCTAAGTCACTTAAGCAACCTAAGTTACCTAGGTAGTTTAAAAGAAATACCCAAACTTCCCCAAAAAGCTGAAGTCGCGGCAAATCTGCTTCTGACTTTATGTCATCAGGCCACTTACCTCCTCGACCGACAGATTATCAAAGCAGAAACAATCTTTCTCCAAAAAGGAGGTTATACAGAGAATTTGTTTAAAAGGAGACTTGATAGTAGAATGTCCTCTAAGTTACCTAAGTAACTTAAGTAACCTAGGTGACTTGCTGGAGTCCCCGTAGCTTAACGGATAGAGCAGAGGTTTCCTAAACCTCCGATACAGGTTCAATTCCTGTCGGGGATACTCAGGTTTTTTGCAAAGCGGGATCATCGGCAGTATTTCTTCTCTGTCTGTAGACGGTTCAGAAACTGCAGAGAGTCCCCATTCCTGGTAGGGATTTTAATTTATGCAAACACCAACTCTTATTCTTGCTTCAGCATCTATCGGCCGGAAAGGGCTGTTAACCAAACTGGGAATTCCATTTGAAATAATTCCCAGCAGTATAAACGAAGATGACATACTACATCAAAATCCCTATAAACTACTGCAAAAACGTGCCCGTGCCAAAGCAGAAAACGTTTTATCTCAGCTAACCCACAACCCTCAACCCACAAGTCACAACTTTTTAATTGTTGCCGCAGATTCCGAAGCTGTACTTGACGGCAAAACATATGGCAAAGCTAAAGACCGTGAAGATGCCAAACGGATTGTTAAAGCCCTGATGGGCAAAACCCACGAATTTGCCACAGCAACGTGCATTATCCAGTTGAGCTGTCATCCTGAGCACAGCGAAGGATCTAGCGAAGCGAAGAAGCATACGGTCTCCGACCTAGATTCTTCGCCTTCGGCTCAGAATGACCAAAGGTGCAAAGAACAGGCTCGCTGTGAAGATCTGACAAAGACACGTGTGACTACACAAAAAATGTCCGACTCGGAAATCAACCAATATGTCACTCGCTACGATTTCACCCGTTTTGCCGCAGCTTACGCTCTCACCGAGACTCCCTGGGACTGGGTCACGAAAATTGACGGCAGCTACACCAACGTCGTCGGCCTCCCCTTCAAAATCCTGCTGCCGATTTTAAGAAAGTTTAAAATCATCTTTTAAATCAAACCACGACGAGATAATCTAGTATACAGAGTTTCTCCGAGCACCTTACATACACTTGCTCCTATAAGTGGATTATGTTTGCATAAATTCACTATTTCAAATTGGTATTTGCTCACTGATTTAGGTTTTGCAGCAAAAAGTGGTACACCTGTCAATATTCCACTAAAAGAGTCTAAATCACCTTCAATAAATACTCCTTCCTGTTGAAAAAAATTATGGTCTCTGTTGTTAACTCTATCATTTATATATTTTAAGCGTTCTACACTCACATACGCTGGACCATGTGTTTGTATACCAAACTGGTTATTCCATAATTGTTGCAATTCCTCATTCCAATCATATTCACAAACTCCTGCTAAATAATCGAAATGTTTATCTGTAATGAAAACACTATCAACATCTAAGTTCTGCGGATCATCAAACCTGATTGACCCAAATACAGAAAAAACTGCTCCAGTTCTAGCAAGTATTTTTACTTTACTGCTGATAAATAAATTTAATTGTGAATAAGCTTCTTTTACTAATTGATTATTTGCAGTATGTTCTGTAACTCCGTATCTATTAAGCTGGGTTACTGCAGTTACTATTCTGGTCAAAGTTTTTTTTGGATTTAACAATAATTCAACATATGTACCAATCTCTTCAGGTCCGGCATAATTATCCAGTAGACTATTAAGGTACGTTCTGTATACTGGATTTATTTTGTCTAGTATTTGAATTCGAGGATCATTATCTAACATACTTATATTATATCAATAAATATCAAAGTAAACTATCTAAATTGCCTGGCGACATTTTTTATTTTTTTGTGTTTCCCTGACAGATTTGGATTGTGGGGTGCATGCGGTTTTTCTTGAGAGTTTAATATTTTAAGCCTTCAAATTAACCTGCACGACGCACTCGCGTCTTAACTTGACGTCCGGCCGGACGTCAAGTTAAGATAATTTTACATTTTATCCTTATTTAGCGGGCTGAATTGGAAGTGCCGGAAGCTACCTAAACAATTCCTACAATATCATGCACCATATCTAAGGCAAATTTAGTAAATCTTTTTGTACCATATATACCCAACTAACTCAGGTTTGCAACTATTGAGCAGGTAATAGTTGAAAGTTATCGGTCAGTAAAGTAACCAGTTCTTTTTCGTAGTGTTTGAGATTTTCGAAGAACATAAGAGTCACACTCTTAAACTCTTCAAATGTCTCAAAGTAATGATTCCAGGTAACTTTCTGGTGAAAGAACCTCCATAGTCGTTCAATCAGATTAAGATTTGGTGAATACGACGGGATAAAAAGTAACTTGAACCGGGGGTGATGCAGTACCCATCTTCTGACGATCCTGGCATGATAATAACTGGCATTATCCAAAATCAGATACACCTTCCCTGTCTTTTGCTGCTTCTTAATGGTTTCAAGCAGACGAATGGTTGTTTCTTTGTTGATTGCTTTCTCCTCAATAACAATGGCTGTTTTGTCGTTGAAATTTAAGGCTCCATGCAAATTGAGTCGTTCCCTTCCAGAGTTTGTTTTAACCAACTTGTCATTCGCTTTACCTTTGAGGATCCAACCATAACTGGGTTGTGTATTGTGTTGCGGGTGCGTTGCATCCAAGAAATACATCCGATCGTTTGAACCAAGTTTTGATTTAGTCTCCCAATATGTTTTGAGGAAGGCCGCTTGTTTAGCTTTGTCTGCCTTACCAGGAACAATTTTTGGTTTCTTGTAGGTAAATCCTAAGCGGTGCAGGAGTTTGGTTACTCCGATGACTGAAAACTTCACCTTGTATGTTTTCTCAACGTGGTCAACGATTTCTTTAACCGTACGTTTGGTGTTATCCCGTAGATGAGCTTTTAGTTCAGCTTCTTGGATTGAGGTTAGCCTCGTTTGCCCACCCGTATATCGATATTCCAACAATCCCGCAATCCCTTTTTTCTCAAACTGTTTGCAGTACCGTCTGACTGTCACTTCATCGAATAACAGAAGTTTAGCAATCTCCTCATATGACAACCCAAAATGAACATACAATACTGCTTTAATTCGATCAGCTAATCGTTTCTCACGAGTTTGCTTATGAGCTAACTTTAGTTGGATAACTTGTTCTTCGGTCAACATAGGCAGTCATACTATGAGACCATACTTAACTGCCTAAAGTCAAATCACACAGTTGCAAACCTGAGGATGAAGGGTATATATCCCCTAAAATCCTGGCAATTCCCTCCTGAGTCCCCATGATTACCGGAATTTCATGATATTCTGAAAACCCGTTTATATGGGCCGCCACATCAATCAAATCACAATTTTGTGCTATAGCACATTTTTGTGAAAATGTTGACCTCTCTTAGCATATTGACAGCAATAATATTTATTATATATACTATAATATATGGAATTTGATCGAAACATTGCTAAAAATAGAGCATTTTTTGCTGGAAAACCATGCCGGCGCATGACTGTGCACGGGTTTACCGGGTTTTTCTCCGGTGATCAATTTGTTCCTGACGGTGGTTTCAAAACGTTCACAATTGGGCGCTATAACATAGGTGTTTCAGACCACACTCATGCAGCAACAGGCGGCGGCGGTATGGTGTTTTTAGTAGACACCAAGGCCGAAACGTTAACTAAAATACCAATTGCGGAAAATGAAAAAAATATTCCAATCGGAGAAACAGGGATCACAGTTGACCACGACAAGTAGAATTTTTAAATTCAGGTAAAAATTTCCTGAGTTTTAAAAAGCATCTTAATCTCAAACTTTGCCCGCTCCGCAGCATCGGACGCATGGACCACATTTCGCTGCACATCATCACCAAAATCTCCTCTGATTGTGCCTTTCATAGCTTTAGTGCTATCTGTCGGCCCAATGATTTCTCTTACTCTAGATACTGCGTTTTCTCCCATCAACACCATCGCCACGACCGGTGTTTCCCGCATAAAATGCGCTAAATCACTGAAGAATGGTTTATCTTTGTGATGAGAATACCAATCATTAAGCATTTCCTGGGTTAAATTAATAAGTTTCAAGCCTACTAATTCCAATCCCGAACGCTCGAATCTGTCGATGATTTTACCGACAATCTTTTTCTTCATCCCGTCGGGCTTAATTAGAACTACTGTTTTTTCCATAAGAATGATACTCCTCGACGCAGAGCGTCGAAGTATCTCTTTGTCATCCCCGGCTTGACCGGGGATCCATTTGAATAGATTCCCGCTTTCGCGGGAATGACGCCGCAAGCGGCGGGGAATTACTGCTTGGCAGTATCCCTAAGATAGATTAGCTCATTATATCAGAAATTAACCATTTCATTTCACTTTAACCCCATAGATGTCAATTCCTGTTTTAGGAGATTCGGAATGATCTCATAAAGTAACGCGTGTTTTTCTTTTTTCTGCAATCCTTTATACAAAGGATTGAGGGATAGTACTTTTTCAAATTCGCGAATTTTTCCGGCATACTCGCCTTTTTTGACTCCCCCAATTCCGTCTCTTAGAAATTGCGGAGCGGAAAAATCCGTATGCGGATCAAACGAGAGCAGAAATTGCCTTATAGTATAGTCCATCACCCTCACCTGGGTATCAAACTCCTGTCTTTCAATTTGCCCCGTATGGTCGGCTATAAAAACATGCAAACTGCTCAAATCCCTTTGCATCATCGTTTCTCTTCGCTTAAGTCTAAATAACTCCCAAGTATTTTGCCCCGGCAATCCGGCATATAAGTAGAGGGCTTGAATTTTAATATACTGTTCAAGTGAAATATAAACTAAGTGTGGTTGACCATCAGTAATTTGATCCAAAGTGATAACCTTCAACTTAGTCTTATCAAATTCCGGATTAAGAATAATTGGCATCTCCAGAACCGCTACAGCCAAACTAATATCTGCATCCGTAATTGTCCGTTCTTTGGCACTTCTAAATATAAACCGCGCCAGGCGCCTGCGGAAACTCTCTCCGTTTCCACTGGCATCATAAAAATTGTGGTGCCCGCCCTCATTTGCCATATTTTGCTCTGCAAAAATCTGGCGGCAGACATCTCTCAACTTACCGTTTCTGGGATCTTTTAAATCTTTTTTGGTCAAACCAAAGTCCTCTCCCCAAGCTTCATTTAATAAATATTTGTACAGAGCGTACTGTCTGGCTCTCAACTCTTCTGTTTGCACAAAATAATCTTTGTCTCCACTACTTGTGGTAGTTAAAAATGTCCGTTCATAAGGTATGACATCGCCTTTTTGAACTCTGCCGGAAGTTGGTAACCCTTGACCTTGGGCCATCAGTTGCATCGCATGGTTATTGGTTCTTACTTCCTTGGCATTAGATGCTTTCATAATCGCCATATATCTTCTTCCTAATCGTATCCAGTCATTTCTGTCTATTCCGGGAACTCTGCCTACAATTTTTAAAATGACTGAAGTGTAATCTCCTCCTGCTTCAATATTTGACAATTTGCCGGAAAGCCAATTTAAATAATCATTGGTAAGTGTTGTCAGCAAATTCATGTCTAATCTCACTCTTGTATTTGGATCTTGACCAATTTCCGGTCGATCGATTAAAGCTGCCGGGTTAAGCCCGTGTGCCGGTATTCCGGCAAAATATTCAACTCCCGCAGCCATTGCTTCCATTCCGGCCCGTGAATGTCCGATCAAAACCGCAGGTTCAACCCCAATCCGCGATAGAATTAATGCAGCCACTCTCAATTGATGATCCCTACCGCAATCCAATTTTTGCCCGGTTGGGGGAATTACTTTTATTCTGTCCCGATAATTTATTGCACCCGGAGTCCCGCCATACTCGTCTACACAACCAATGCCAGCCAGTCCCACAAACGCCTTTCGGACAGCATATTCTTCAAGTACTACTTCATTCATATCTTCACAAAGGGTTAATTGAGCAGGTGTACCGTCCGGTAAAACCACTTTACAATTGCGATCTAGCATCCAACCTGCGGGAGTGCTAAACCAACCGGATCGCATTACCACAGCGGACTTAAGTAGTTGTGGAAGTTTTAAAATTGCCTCTTGATCTGTCTCATTTGCCTCAACCGGAATGGAAATATACAGTGTAGGGCTGGCAACAGCTTGGCCGTCTAAATCTTTAAGCAATTGTGATCCTGCATCGGAACTAAACATCCCCACTCTCTCCATCGCAGCGATATTTAAAGTCACAACCAATGACTTACGCAGTGCCTGTGTTTTTTCAGGAGGAACATGTTTCTCCGTATCGTCTTTTTCACCAAACAACTTGTCAGTTTTATCATCTTCAAAAGGCAACTTTGCAAGTTCAGGCTCCGGAATTTCCTTTCCGTATTCAAGTACTTGGATAGTCACTCCCGGTATCAGGTCAAATTCCTCTATGTAATGTGAGATTGTCTTTAAAAGGTTTTTTTTCATCTCACCTGGCATATCAAGCTGTGAATTATCTATCTCCTCATTAACTGCTTCATCAATATCCCCCTTAAAGTTCAAGTACTTTATCCCACTCTGTTGGTCCACCTGCAAACGCTTTTCAATAGCTGTAACTAAGGTTTCAAACGGAGACTGTGGAGGTAATTTTTTTACAAACTCGCCTAATCCGTTTGAATTTTTTATGTACTCAAAAAGTGTCGCATTGGCAATTTCATCCCGGGTAGACACCCGACCGGGTAATCGTTCATTCAACTTATTTAATTTCTCAGGATTAATAGCGCCTGCCTCATCACATAAATGCTCTACAAGCACGCGGGCATCTATCTCACCTGTCGGCCGGTAACGTATGTGTTCAAAAGCTGCTTTTATAAGTTGCTTAACAGAGATACGATCTTTTACTTCTGGTTGTGCATGGCTAGTTGACAATCCAGATACAAGACTCTCGGCTTGTAGTGCATACATTTCCCTAATTAATTGAACTAACGGATCTGCAGATGTTACTACAGATTTTTTTATCGCAGTTTTAGTTGGCATTGAATCAGTCTGTGTTTCAGTCATACTTATATCGAAATTACAAGTCTATTGTACATCGGAGATAAAGTTGTAACAAATCAAAGGGGATATTATTTCAGAAGTTTTTTAAAGCGGTTTTCGTCTTTATACGGACCGATCACTGCTAAATTAAGATGTTTGGGGACAAAAATCTCTTTTGCTACCTCATGAACTTCGTTTAATGTTACCGCATCTGTTTTGGCCATTACTTCATCCAGGGTGCGGATTTTTCTGCGCAAAATTTCCTGTGTCCCGTAAAATGCGGCCACGCTCCGGCTGTCTTCCAATTCCAACGTCAGATGCCCTTTGAGATGCTCTTTGGCTTTTGTCAATTCTTCCGCTTTTACCGGTAATTTACCGCTTGCGATACCCATATATTGATCGATTATCACTGATATGGCATCGTCTATTCTTTTGACGTCAACTCCGGACTGTGTCACAAAATTACCTACGTCAAGATACTGAGTCGCGTCAGATTTGACATAATAAGCCAAACCGCGTTTTTCTCTGACTTCAATAAATAGCCGGGACGACATGCCACCGCCCAAAATCGCCGAAAGCACCGAAAGCGGATATTTTTTGGGATGCTTCATAGAATAAGCCCGTACTCCTAAACACAAATGAGCCTGCTCAGTTTGCTTGTACTTTACTTTAAGCGCAGGTTTTTCTTGTTTATCACTCTGTGTCTTAAACTGCTGAATTGGATTATTTTTCCAACCAGAAAGGGATTTTTCAACCAAATCCTGAATATTAAACTTTGAACTTTCAACTTGACCCGCTATCACTATCACCGCGTTGTTTGGCCGATACCAAGCATTCATATAATCCACAAAGTCCTGCCTGTTAATGCTTCTGATAATCTCCGGCTTCCCTGCCGTATCCCATCCCAAAGGCGTATCTCCATACATCAATTCTTCATACACATCTCCCACATGCCGCATTGGCATATCCTCATACATATTTATTTCTTCAATGATGACGCCTTTTTCCTTTTCTATTTCTTCGGCTTTAAGCAAAGGTGTCAGGATCATATCCGAAAGCACATCGATAACCAGAGGTAAATGGGTAGCAGCAGATTTAACATAAAAACCGGTGTGATCTTTTCCGGTAAAAGCATTGAACTCACCGCCGATGGCATCAATTGTTGAGGAAATTTCCAGTGCCGTCGGGCGCTTTTTGCTGCCTTTAAAAGCCATGTGTTCCAGGAAATGTGATAGTCCGTTGATATTTTTGGTTTCATAACGGCTGCCCGCACCCACCAATGTCATTACTGTGGCGCTGGCAACAGCCGGCATCGGAATAGTTAAAAGAGTCAAGCCGTTGGGTAAAACATATAAATTCATATCTATGTATCTGAGGAATAGCTGTTATCATACCAAATTTACCCATCAACCTACAAGCGGTAACAAAAATGCTATACTTAATAATATGACTGAAGCTCGAGAAATGATAATCGATGGCACTGCCACTATAAGCAATGAGGTTACTCCTCTGCCTCCGCGCACCCTTGCCGAAATAAGAGCGGATCTGGGATACGATCAACCGGCAACTACCAGAGAAAATGCAAGGCAAGAATGGGCTAATGTCTGCCTGCAAGTTGCGCAAAGAATCCCCGCCCTTGCCGCGGAACTTAAAGCCAGAGGCGTTGATGATACATGGATAAATCCGCAAAATGATGATTGGTTTGAGTGGCGATCGAGTCCGGGACAAGGCTTTCATACTTCAAATTCCTTATTGAAAGGATTTGCGGAAGATTATCCACATGCATATTTGGCTGATCAGACTTTGATACCGGATCCCAAAATAACCCAAGGCAGTTCAGTTGCCGGAGAACGTTTAACCAAAGCCAAAGAGCTTGCAAGACAAGTTAAATCCGGTTTTGTAGATACGGCAAGTGATGCGTTTAGACTCGAAGATCCGATCCAAAAAAGCGCCGGCAATCTTTTCGGTTTAAGGAAGCAAACACATGAACTTAAGCAGGCACTGCAATCAGCCAATACGTGGATAAACGCAGAAAGACCGCCCTTAATCATAACCCGCAAATAACAACTCACCTGCCTCGCCGGCAGGCAGGCAACACTGTTAAATAATACTAACTATAAAATATAGTATCTACAAACTGTCCTCTTTTTAGTCTTTAATTATTAGGTTTATGCTGTTGTTAAAGTCTTTTTCTCTTGACTATTATAGGCTTATAGTATAGAATCCGGGTTCTATGCTAGACGGCTTCAATAACTCAGAAATACTAGCCTTTTACGGGATAGCTGCTGAAGATCAATCACTATCCCAAACTACCATCCTTTACCGTGCGGTAGACACAATTGACAACCTCACGCTCCAACAGAAACTGGGAATAGCTCTCTGTGTTGTAGCTGTTGCTGCTCTAATCAGCTCAGCTTGGCCCATTATCCAACTAGAGTCGAGCTTCCTCATACGAACCGGCTTTGATAATACTAACTCCGGAGTTCGTTCATGGTTCAACTCTCTACAGGGACAAAAAAATGATCCTAACCTACAACTTCAGCCAAAGGCTGATCGGCCTTTGGCCGACACAACTCCTCCCGCCAAAGTTTTTGACCCGCTGGTAGATAACGACGGAAATAAAATCAAACCAGTTAATAACGACTTTGCTCTCATTGTGCCTAAGGTAGGCATAAATACAAGTGTGGTTCCCGGAGTAAATCCCGTAAATCGTACGGGATATCTGGATGCTTTGAAAAAAGGCGTCGCCCACTCAAGCACCTCCTTTTTACCTGATCAAAACGGTACGGTATATCTGTTTTCTCATTCCACCAATTACGAGTGGTTTATAGACGATTTGAATGCGGTATTTTATTACCTGAAAAATATTGAGGCCGGAGAACTCATTGTGGTCATGTATAGAGGTAATCGTTATACTTACAAAATCCGCGAGAAAAAAATCATCTCTCCCCGTGAGATCAATTACCTGATTCCACAACCAGGTGTACGAACTCTGATTCTACAAACATGTTGGCCGCCGGGAACAGTTTCCAAACGGATGCTTATTTTTGCAGATCTGATTGATGAGAAAATATACGGGAAATTTGATGAAGTGCAAATTTAGCATTCCGGAAAGCAGCAGAACTTACGCACCATTCCGTCATCCTGAACTTGTTTCAGGATCTTTTCAATTACTGATGAGGATGCCGAAACAAGTTCGGCATGACACCCCAAATGAAATTAGACTGCGTAAGTCCTGAAGCAGAACAAGTTAAGTTTAAAATGGATATAAGATATTTCTAAAGAGGCCTGTAACACTTGACAAAGAGATTTCTTTATGCTAACATCCTTGGAACAATACACTCGTCGGTATTAAATATATGATGAATAAATTTATCATTTCAACTTTATTTTCATTACCTTTAGGGCTTGCCCTGGTCATGTTTGCAGTGACCCACGTTTCTGCCGAAACAATATGCAATACTACTCAATATGGCGGAACTCAATACGGAGGTACTTCTTGCCCACAAAACCTGGTAGTTAACAAACTCGTCCGCAATCCTATAACAGGTGTCTATGTCGAAAACCTGCTCTCGGGTGATGCTGCTTATTCACCCCGCAGCGAAGTTGTTTATGAGCTAAGAATTACCAATTCTGGCAGTTCTGATTTTGACCGTGTACAAGTAGAAGACCGGGTAGAATCAGAGCTTGTCAATCCCAAACCTGTGGAACCGGGAATCGTGGAAACAATTGAATATCCGAATAAACAAACAGTGAGATTTGTCATCAGAAACCTCAAATCCGGTGAAACCAGAAGCGTGCTTGTCAAAGCAGAAGTTGTATCAGATGTGGCAACAGGTGACCAAAACCGCAAATGTGAAGTGACCAACACTGTCCGCGTCGAAGCTGCTAACCAGCAACCGGATGAGGATAGCGCGGATCTTTGTATAGTTACACCTCAAACACCCCAAGTTTTGGGTGCTAAGGGTCTGCCGGAAGCCGGAATAAGTGATTATTTACCTTTAGTCCCCTTCATGGGTATGGGCTTGACAGGTATCATGCTAATTCTTAAGAAAAAGTAATCGGTACATAATTCTAGGCCATTTAATTTTTTACTTCTTTGCCGTATTTTTCCTTTGACAATCTCACAATTTTATCCCGGTTGTCATTTTTGACCTTAGGCAAAGGCAGAGTCCTTGCCGGAAATGGCATTCCGGTCATACCGTCAATAGAGAGCTTCAAAACTGTCTCAAATTTACCCAAGTTTACCAAATCATTCTCCGAATATATTTCGGCAAATTCTTTGGATAAAAGATAAGCGTCTCGGGCACCGACCACAAATGAAATCAGCGTCCCGATATTTCCGAAAATTGCCCGCTGGATCTCTTCCTCAAGCTGTTCGGTATATTGATTGGCCATGGTCAGACACAGTCTATATTTTCTGGCTTCGGAGAGTATTTTTACAAATGAACCGGTGGCAAAATTTTGGAACTCGTCAACATAGAGAAAAAAATCACGGCGGGTTTCTTCTTTGGCATATGCTCTGGACATTGCAGCCAGTTGTATCCTGGTAATTAACATGGCACCCAGAAGTGAGGCGTTGTCCTCTCCCAATTTGCCCTGTGACAGGTTGAGGATAAGGATCTTGCCTTCATTCATGATATGGGCCAGGTCTACAGTTGAGCGCGGGTGGCCGATCACATTCCTGATCATCTGGGATGATACGAACTGGCCGACTTTGTTTTGGATCGGAGAAATTGCCTCGGCTTTTAGTTTATCGGGCATTTTGTCAAATTCCCTCATCCAGAAATCCTTGATCACTTGGTCTTTGAGTGTAGGTATGTGGCGGTCCCGGTATTTTTTGTCAGAAAGAAGCGGTAAGACGTCAACCAAGGTAGCGTTAGGAATTTCCAGAAGCGTAAGTATTACATTCCGGAGAATATACTCCAAACGCGGTCCCCACGAATCCGCATAAAGTTTGTTGAAAATGGAGACTATGCCCGAGGCAATCAAATCTTTGTGCTGGTCATTTTTGTTCTCCAAAACATTTAAATGAAATGGCCTGGCAGTATCAAACGGCTCCAAATAAACTACGTCATTGACCCGCCTGTTGGGAATATAGTCAAGAATTATTTCTGACAAGTCTCCGTGCGGATCAACAATACCTACCCCTCTCCCCTTACGGATATCGTCAATTGCCATGTTGGCGATAAGCGTTGACTTGCCGGCTCCCGTTTTCCCGATGATATAAACATGTTTTCTGCGGTCGGCGGTTTTGATCCCAAAAATAGCTTCCTCATTTTTATATTCGGCAGTTGCAAAGTAATTAGTATCTTTTTTTACCGCATCTTCTGCGGTTTTTGATACCGGTAAATTTTCGGGAGGTTCCCCGGAAAGTGTTTTGCCCCAGGCGATATTTTTGATGCCGGCAAGTAAAAATCCTGGCGGATGCCAAATCGTAGCCAATTCCTGGGAGTTAAGGATCTGATAACGGCGTTCAAAAAAATGAGTACTGCGCTCATGAATTCTGGTTTTAAGCCAGTCTTTGAAAAAGATCCGGCGTGAGTACCCGTATTGACTCCCCTCACCCATAGAAAAAGTGCCAAAAGTACCTGCAAGCTGCAGCATCAGTTGGTAAGCCGAATTATGTGTTTGGGCCCCCGCTGCGAGACGTATAAGAACTTTGCCGCCGCGGAAAGAAGCTTTTCTCATCATCAGAATCTTTTGCGGATTCTGGGTATACTTGCCGGCTGAAGTGTCTTCAACCAGCCTTTTGGTAAACTCGACTGTTTTGTCGGACCAGGCAAATGATGCAGGTGTCACCAATACCTGGACTATTGCAGCCTCAGTAGGCGCCCTTTTAGAAAGAAATCCTATCACTGAAGCCAACGGATCTATATCTTTAAAATCCTGGTATGTTTTGGTGGGTAAATAATATGTTGGAGCAGCAACTTCTCCCACTACTACCTGAGGTTGTTTAAATATGTAAGGCAGAGGGTCCTGGGTGTTTTTGATCGCGACGTTGGGGAAAGATGAAGTTATAAGACTTTTGACAAAAACCTCTGTATCTTGGGGTATGGTCACATAAAAATAAACCGTCTGTTGAAATAAGATAAGTTCAAATGAATATGCCTTGACTTTGATAAACATCCGCCTCCACCAAGGCACATACGCCGGCAATAGTGAAGAAAATATTTGCGTGGCCGCTTCTATAGGCGTTTCATCGTCCTTGGGGTTTCTGATTTGGAGGTGAACCAATGGAGTCATAATATTATTGTAGCTGATTCTTAAGTTAGTGTCATTCTCAGCTTGACTGAGAATCTTATTTCTAAATAATTTCAGTGTATAAATCTTTAAAAGTAGGATTTGATTTTTTGATTAATTCTATCTTCCATGCTCTATTCCAATGCTTCAGTTGTTTTTCTCTTTCAATAGCGTTCTTTATATCTGAATACAATTCGTAATAAACTAGATTTTTAATATTGTACTTTTTAGTAAATCCCACTATTAAATCTTGCTTGTGTTCATAAATTCTACGAATAAGGTTATTTATCACACCTATATAAAAAGTTTGACTATAGTTTATCAAAATATAGACATAGTACATAAAAAAGATCCTCGCTTCCGCGAGGATGACAATTATTAGGGGATATTTTTGAGCCCGGGGCGGGAATCGGACCCGCGACCTACTTCTTACCAAGAAGTCGCTCTACCACTGAGCCACCCGGGCAACAGGCCAAATTTTACCATATCCGGCTTTGGTATAATAGTAAAGCATAATATGTTGTTGCTAACCGGTATTATTTTTGCAGAAATTATCCTGCTTTACTTTATCACAAACCGTTTAACCAGCGTCCTTTTCACTCTGTTCATCATTATTTTCAGAAACAAACAAATCGCCACCGGTATACTCACCGGACTCTATCTGCCCGGAACTGTCATCCATGAGTTAGCACACCTTATAACCGCTGAAGTCCTGCGGGTACCAACAGGTACCCTTTCATTCACACCGGAAGTTACCCGTACAACAGCCCGTGAACATGAGATAATTGCGGGGTCGGTAGGAATTGGCGCTACTGATCCAGTACGCAGGTTTCTGATAGGGTTTGCACCGGTAATTTTTGGGTTGTTTTTTTTGGGACTGATCGTCTGGGTATGGAATTATTTCTGGCCGCAACTTGCAGATTGGAGACAACAGACGTTATTTATTATTTTAATTGGATACCTCCTTTTTGCCGTATCCAACAATATGTTTTCCTCGCACTCTGACCTTGATGGCTCATGGCCTTTAATTATTTTCATCATCCTTATCACATTGGTCTTCTATTTTATGGGCGTGCGTATCAGTTTGTCAGGAGATGTGTTTCTGTTTACACGAATTTTGCTTACCACGCTATCCAAGGCTTTAGGAATTGTCATCGGAGTAAATATATGCTTGTTTATTATAAATATTCTCTTTCTACGCGGTTTAAACAGGATCAGGAGTAATTTCCACCGGTAGTTTACATCATTGCCAGTTTAAGTACGACCAACTACAAACTGTGTTACCTGACCTAATTCATAATGCTCATATCCTTCATCCCGACGCGTATACACTTGAATTTGGGTTTGAGCAATTCCATCACGCGGTCTATCGACCATCTCAGGAATCACTAATTTTCCACCAGATCTGAGATGAGAAATATAACGTGCACCCAAACCACGAGGAAATGCAGCTGATACAATAACGCTGTCGATTGGTTGTTTTTTTGCCAAAGTAGGCAGCATTTTAAAACCATTACCTTTCACTATGGTTGGTGAGTATCCGCATTGTCCCACAGCTTGAGTAGAATACTCTGTCAATCCTTGATCAATTTCAAATCCAAACACATTACCCCAACCTTCCGCACTTAGTAAGGCTAAACCATAACCACAACCCGACCCAATCTCAACTATTGTTTTTTTCGATAAGTCTGTCGCGTCAGCTGGCAGTGCATGGGCATGCATCTGGGCAATCAATACTGGATGACTGGTAGTGGCTTCTGCACTAATAGGCAATGATGCCCCCATAAAATTTACCAGCATCAGCATATCTTCCATTGTCCACCTTTGGCTTTGTCCCAATTCCAAAAACCAACCTGCAAACACAAATCGGTCAACGTCTTCAAATGCCAGTAAGATTCGCGGATCCAAATCTGGGAAGAATGAATCGATCTGGTTCGCCAGATTTCCATAATGTTGAAACACTTTGGCTTCCGCTACTTTTTTTGCAAAAGACTGTTCTGGAGACATAAAACATATCTTTATATCACAAAAAATGAAGAATACAAAATTTCAGTCAACTGTGTCTTCGAAGTAGTAGTGGTGTATATAAATGTTTATTTTTATCCCGATCTAAATACCTTCAAAAACGCTTCCTGGGGGATTTCCACTTTTCCCACCATCTTCATCCGTTTCTTGCCCTTCCTCTGGGCTTCAAGTAGTTTATCCTTTCGACTTCTATCTCCACCATATAGCTTCTGGGTTACGTCTTTGCGGAATGGGCTGACGTCCTCCCGGGCTATTACAGTTCCTCCAATTGCCGCTTGGATGGGGATAGCAAATTGTTGCCGGGGAATCACCCCTTTTAGCTTAGTAACAAGATTTCGGCCTGTACTCTCAGCCCGTTCTGATACTACCAATTGGGAAAACGCGTCAACTTTTTCATGGTTTAACAAAATATCCAGTTTAGCCAAATTTACCGGTTGATAGTCAAAAAACTCGTAGTCAAGCGAAGCGTAACCTTCTGTAGTACTTTTTAAAGTGTCAAAAAAATCAACTATCATCTCGGATAACGGAATGAGATAAGTAAATTTGGCCTGTTCACTGATATATATCAAATCAATGTATTGGGCTCTTTTTGTTTGGCAAAGCTGCATGATAGGGCCTACGTATTTTTTGGGGGAAAAGATTGCCACTTCCATCACCGGTTCAAACGATTGTTCAATCAAGGATGGGTCAGGAAATTCGGTGGGAGACTGGATGGTCAATGTTTTGTCATCCCCGTGAAAACGGGGATCTTTCTCAATAGATTCCCGATCGGAGTCGGGAATGACACTGTTTTCATTTTTAAGTTTCAATTTGTACTCCACCGTAGGTGCCGTTGCCAATAGATTTAATCCAAACTCTCTGGATAGGCGTTCCTGGACAACTTCAGCATGCAGAAGACCCAAAAATCCGCAATGAAACCCGTGGCCCAAAGCCAGTGACGCAATAGGCCGGTATGAAAAAGCGCTGTCAGACAAGCGTAATTTTCCAAGTGCCTCGCGTACTTCGTTAATCTCGTCACTCTGGATGGGATATAACCCTAAAAACACCATCGGTTTGGGTTCCTTGTAACCGGGAAGCGGTTGTAGGTTATAAGTTGTGGGTTGCTTGTCCGCCGAAGCTTTAGCGAAGGTGGATGAGTTGTGAGTGGTGAGTTTTGGGTTTTGCTTTGTGGGTTGTGAGTTTTTATTGGTATTATTTGAAATTTGAAATTTGAAATTTGAAATTGTAATGGTATCTCCCACCTTTGCCAGCCTCACATCTTTTAGTCCTGTGGCAATATAACCAACTTCTCCTGTATTTAATCTCATAGATTCCCGCATTTGCGGCGTGAAATATCCAATTTCAATTGGCTCAATCTCAACACCGCTTGCCATGAATTTCAATTTATGATCCGGTTTGATACCACCTTGCAGGGTGTAACCTTTAAAGGTATAGCTGCCGTCTACGATTCGAACGTATACAACTACACCTTTGTGCGTATCGTATTGGGATGAAAATACTAGGGCTCTGAGTGGTAATCCATCCGGAGGTAAAGAATTAGCAGGTGATGGTATACGCTCAATGATAGTCTTTAGCAGAATATCTATGTTAGTGCCAGTCTTGGCAGAAATGCTTATTATATCGGCTTCTTTGAATCCTAAGTTGATCAACTGATGAGTAACTTCTGCAACTTGCGAATTAGGTAAATCAATCTTATTGATCACCGGAATGATTGTCAGGTTTTGTTTTCGCGCGAGAGTGAGGTTCGCCAGGGTTTGCGCCTGCACTCCCTGGGTGGCATCAACTACGAGTATTGCACCTTCGCACGCTGCCAGAGAACGGGAAACTTCGTAATTAAAATCCACATGTCCCGGAGTGTCGATCAGATTCAGAATAAATTCTTTCATTATGTCATTCCCGCGCAAGCGGGAATCCGGATCCTCACTTTCGTGAGGATGACTATGAAATTGGTAAATCATCCTCACCGGTGCCAGCTTGATCGTGATCCCCCGCTCACGTTCAATCGGATTGCTGTCCAGAAGTTGGGCCTGCATATCGCGTTGTTGGACTGTCCCGGTGACTTCCATTAATCTGTCAGCTAAAGTGGACTTGCCATGATCTATGTGGGCGATGATACAGAAATTCCGTATATTTACGGGTGCTTGCATGGAAGGATTATATCAAAAACATAACACTCTGTATTTGGAAAAATGCCAATCAATCCGCAATACTTTGGGTAAGTTTAAGTTTTACAATCTATACTTTGCAAAACTCATTTCTATAGCCTTCATAATTAAATTTGTTCCCTGCCTGCGCAGGCAGGCGGCCACAACTCCTACAAGAGCTGATCCGTCAGCTGACGGAAGCAATATATATCTTACGAAAACGTTGCAAATTACAGTGAGAAGGGTATAACGGTAAATATTACTTTTTACACAATTTTGTGCTATAGAGCAAAATTGTGTAAATTCTCTTCTTTTTGTACTGATATCTATTTAATAAATTAATAATGATGATAGACTTGAAATATATTAATAAACTTGAAGTATATTTGAAGTCATATTTAAAATAATTCTTATGAAGCTGGTGTCCATAGATTTACCAGTTTCCAAACAGCTTCTTAATTTAAATTACTTGAATTTGGAGTATATGGCTGAATACTTGATTGTAAAGTCACTAAATATAATATTCCTGTCCTTTCTAACCGCTTCTTATTTTCTTCAGGTGTAGTGGATAAGGCTCGTTCTAATGCTAACTCTGCTGATGTTTGCCCTTGACTTGTGATAAATAATCCAAAGGGCATAAGCGCCTTGGACACATTTGATGCATCAACCTGAGGATCTACGTTAGGATTGATCGCGTGTACATTATTTCCAAAATTTTTTCTTACAAAATCCATTGGCACCGCCACTAAATATATGTTACTGCGGATAGCTGTCAGCACTTCCTGTATTGCTTTTAAGTCGATGCGTCCGAACTGATTTTTAATCGCTGGTAATACTTCGGTTAAAAACCGTCCTTCATCCATGTTTACCAAACCGTTTGATAACAAATTAAAAGTTAAGGCAGCCTGTTCTTTTGCAGAGTAAAATTGGGGGGTTTCTGCTGCCATATCAATGTATTTTGGCAAAACTCATGCTCTTTGTCAAATATTTACCTAATGTTTCCAATCACGCTGCAAGGATCTGTCACAACCAAATCAAACCGTCTGCCTCCCCGGTACCCAAGTTTAAGATTTAACCCGGCCAAATCTATCGCATTCTGTCCAAACCTGGAAATAAATAACCCTGCAGCAGAGCTGGCAGGGTATTGAACCCTACAACAATCTCA
>CAYHKY010000026.1:0-18507 GCA_964357355.1 uncultured Gammaproteobacteria bacterium
ATCACAGAGGTCTCCAAAACCTCTATTCCCCGTTCGAATCGGGGCGGACCTGCCATACAGTTTCAAAAAAGTTTTTATCTCCCTTGCAGTCTCCTTTGGTTTTTCCAGACTGACGATATGTCCGGCGTCGTTAATTATTTTCAGATTAAGATTTCTATTGTAAGGTATTACTTGTGTTTCTGCAAAACGGTAACTCGAAATTTTATCTTCTTTACCATAAATTAACAAAGTTGGAATTGAAGTTTTTTTTAGAGCTGTATCCAAATCGTATTCTGCAACTGAAATTCCCATCTCCACATACGCTTCTTTGGTCATCTTTTTTTTACCATTCATGCCATACATATCAATCAACTCCTTGTTAAAGATATGCATATTGAGATATTTGGCCATAGTATAAGCATGAAATTTGGTTTCAATTATTTTTTTCAGTGCTTCTTTGCCGCCTGGTATCCAACCGCTTGATTCTAAGATGTATTTCAAAATTTGCATTTTATGGTCTTTATCTGACAATGTTGGCCCGATCACAATCGCGGTGCGGGTTTCACCAATATATTTCAATATGTAATCAGCGACGATGACTCCTCCCATTGACACTCCGGCAACAGACACAGGGCTGATATTGAGCTTCCGGATAATACTATGTAAAAAATCCCCCATGATTTGAATATTATATTTTGGCAATTTCCCGGAATCTCCGTACCCCGGCAGGTCAGGGATATACAGTTTGAAGTGTTTGCCTAATTCTTTAGCCAGCGGAATATGCCCCTCCCAATTATTAGTCAACCCATGAAGCAGAACGAGTGGTTCTCCTTGACCGTATTCGACCAAATGAATTGAGGTGTCGGAAACGGAAATTAGATTGGATTTGAAATGCATCATCAGTTATTATATAGCCTACATACTTGAATTTGTTCCGGCCATATACCCCTCTAAGCTGCTTTAGTCCCGATTAAATCGGGACAAACCAGCGTAAGACGGGTATTAATTCTTTCCCCTCTCAAATCCCCAGGCTTGAAATTTGTCCCGTCATGACGAGGAGCCAATCTGCGGCAATTTGCAACTTTGGATCAATATTTTCATCCGGTGGCACTGCTTCTACAAAAGAAAATAACTCGAAAATATTACCTGGACGTACTCTATTCTCTTGAGCAGTACAAGTATTAAAAAGCAGTTTGCTTAATAATTTTTTTGCCTGTAAAATTTTTTCATTGCAAGTGATTACCCGATAGTTCACCTTTAAACTACCTTGAACTCGAATTACCAATACTGCTTCAGGAGGAAATACTGCAGGCAATCTCACCCCTTCAATTACGTAAGCACCACTATAGCCTTCACCCAAATTGTGAACCAGAGGCACTAACGGTTTATCTCCCTTTGTCAAAACCAGTGCGGTTTTGAGGCGCTGATCTCTCATCCATAAGGTTTCAACCAAACCAGTTACACCATGCAATTGACGTCTTAATCTTTGGCCGTCTATTCGTCCTCCATTTTGGGAAACAAGTTCTGATATTCCTAGAGCCATAAGCATTTATTATCCTATAGTATTACTGGGGTGTCAAGTCCTCATTCTACGAAGTGGTTGACGCTATACTTTGTGCCGGGAATCGGCAATGATTTTTTTCCTTTTGGCACTTTGATAGGAGGTAATTCGCCCCCTTTCCAACTGTAAGGAGTAATTATCGCTCCTTTTCGCCCCTTGTCAGCGATTACTAAAGCGTAAATATCCGATCCGGCTTCAGGCTGAATCGCAAATACCAAACAAGCCGACCGATTACTGGGTATTTCGATAGTTGAATCGCGCCAGTCACGATCGGCAACACCCCATCCTAATTCTGGCATAGTGCCAACCTCCGCCTGCAACACTATCCGAAAGCACGGACGCGATACGAACCCAAATCCGGCTATATTTTTACCGGTTTCAAAATAATTAGGCATAACCACGGATTATAACATCTGAACAAATTATCGCAATTATTATGTATAATATAGAGGATTTTAGATAAGGAAAGGTATAATTTTACCTAAATAATTGTAATGCTATAGCATGTCGAGTTTGTAGTTGATATGAATAAAACAGTCATCAATGCCCTGATTTCCAATATGCAGCGGGCTAAAATATTGACCAAAACCACGCCTTGGCTCATAGAGGGCATGGGCAAAAAACACCTCCAAGTTCGCTATATCGGCATCAAACCATATGACGACTGGACCGAGATCATTCCCGCCGAAAACAATCTCTTGCTCAAGTTTGTTTTTGACAAACCCGCTGCCCGTATCGAATTTTACATCGCCAATTCCCCGCCTTTTTTCAAATTTCACCATCAGCATTTCCCGGAAACTGTAAAATGGGAAACTATTTTAGGTGAACTCAAACGCCTGCTCAGGAAAGACAAGGAAGCCCATATCCACCATCAAACCCAGGCAGGCAACCTCTATGAACTCATCCTTCCCCACTTAAAATAACACTTTTAAATCCGTCAGCTGACGGACTGCAAGGCGCTGACTGTTTTTTACTTACATTATCGACACGCCTTGGTTGACTATAGAAACAGAATATACCCGTACCGGGAGTTTTTTCAGCGCCAATTCGACTTCTTCCTGACGTTCTTGATCTACCAAGGCAAACATGCATCCTCCCATCCCTGATCCGGTGAGTTTTGCACCCAGGGCTCCATTCACATTTGCCGTGGCCACACATGCTTCCAACATTGGAGTCGAACATTTGACCCGGTCCCTAAGCAAGGTATGAAATTCAGTCATCAGAAAACCTACCTCCTCCCGGTTATCATAATAATTAGGCAAGAGCATACGCATCCTCTCCACCATTTTTTCTGCAGAGTCAGCATAATTACGCATATCCGGGTCACCGTTTTGAAAACGCTGGCGTTTTGACGAAATAAAAGATCTGGTTTCATGAGGTTGTTGAGTATCAACCAGGATTAATCCTAATTTTTCTGGAAAATTAAATGGTTCGCGTCTTAAAGGTGTTTCACCGCAATTAAGGTATGACAAACCGCCCAAACCTGAGGCATAGAAATCCATTCGTCCCGCGCCTGTCATAAGTTTGACATTCTCAACACTGAACGATGTTTCAATTATTTCTGTTACTGACTGTTCCAATTCAAACAAAGTTTCCGCTGCTTGAACTGTTGCCAGGACTACAGCAGCACTGCTGCTGACTCCTGCCTTTACAGGAACAGAACTTTCTATTGTTACTGCCAGTGAACATGGATTTTGAACATGTTGCCGGACCATATCAACCGCCGATTCCACATACTGGAGATATTGATCAGAATACCAATGCAGTTGGCCCCAATATCTTAGTGTATTTGCTACTAGGGGAGATAATGATTTTACGGAAACGATATAGTTATCACCTATCGTTGGCAATAGTTCAATTAAGGCGATTGTTTTTAAATCAATTGCTCCGACGACCGATGGGCCATTTATCATCCAATCCAGGCATTCACCGCCAAAACAGACTCTGGCAGGAGCTGATGCTTTTACCCGTTCAATCATACGCGTATTATAAATCGCCTTGCAATTATTATGCAGACTCTAACCTGTAATGTTATAATTGCGCCGTCATGTTTCAAGAGCTTAGATTTCAACCATCAAACGCGTGGGCAGCAAGGGATGTTGAAAATTCTCCCAATACATTTCATACCATTGATCATCTTCCGCATTTAGTTTTGGCTCGAAAACTCGGATTATTACACCCGGCATTTTCCGATGAAATTCTCGCCTCAATCGGTAGTAGTGAATGGTGGACTATTGATGAGGGCAATAATATTCTTGAGGTGAGAAATCATCAATTTGTGAGTAAACTGCGGGGGGCTGTGGATATAGTTGATTATGATGATTGTCTGTTCAAAGCTACTGAATGGCATAAAAGGGAATATGAGCTTATTGCGAACAATCAGCAATTACTTAGTAAAGGCATTGCAATCAGCTTTGATGAAGCGAGAAAAATATATCAAATGTCAAAAATTTTAATTCCCGGTAAAGCTGAACTGGAACCGCGTTATACTCCTTTATTAAACTTGCTTCTATTGACGCAGTTTGCCCGCAAGTTGGAAAAAGGTATGGAGAGAAACACGGCTTTAGAGGAAATCCTAGTTGAAAAAGATCAGGCACGCGAAATAATTTCCCGTGCAGGTGAAGATTATTTCACATCATTTCCGTATGATCAAGATGTTGTAGATATTTTCATAAATAACCCTCCTTCCAATTTCAGGTATGATCCGGTAGTTGATCAAATTTTTAATAATTCTATACTAAGCGGTGACTTGAAAATAATTGCGACTCGGGGCAAGATTGAAGGACCATTCGGACAAGTATACAAACTACATGCAAGCGGTATTATGGAGAAAGGAGTAGACCTAGTTTTATACACGAATGACCTAAAAGCTGCGGGCATCCTCCTTCTTTCACAATTATTTCCGCAACTGCAGGATATGTGCATCAGAGTTTTTGATGATAATCGAGATGAAATACTTCCATACAGGGAACTAGCTCTTATTTATGGCATTAGAAACCTTAAACTTATACACGTGCGTCTTCCCAATGCAAAACGCAGTCACGAAGCTATAGGTGATGATATAAAACCTGATTATTGTTTTGTTGATCAGGAAACAGGCATTATGTATGATCACTACCTTCCTTTTCCGGCTTTATTTAGAGTTTCATGATTCATTAATTAATTGCTAACATCCTGGGGTGTCACCCTGCAAGGTTTATGAAACACACTACGATTAACCTTCCTTTTTCCGTAGGCATCTCCCCCACGCTCCACATCAGAGGTTTGATAGCTGGTAGGATTATTAAAAAAAATGAAACGATTGAACGCTGCCCTATCATCCTGATTGATAAAAAAGAAGAACCGCACCTCAAACAGACAACTCTGTGGAGATATTATTATGAATGGAACAATACCCGACATTGCATTGTGTTGGGATATGCGAGCCTAATCAATCATTCTTATAAACCAAATGCAATATACTCCTTCGATTACAAAAACAAGAATTTAATTTTCAAAGCTATCAAAAACATCAAATCCGGTGAAGAGATCCTGGTAAATTACAACCAGGACCCTGACTCAAAAGCGCCGCTTGAAACCATTCTTACCGACTTCAATTCTCACCGACCAACCTAAATAATAACGGTTCTTTTAACAAATTTATTTTTACTCTTGTATTCTTTCTCCCAGGTCACTACAGTAGTAATATGCGCCTGCGACTGATATCCGGTGTTATTTTTACGTTGCTCCTTATTGGGCTCCTAGGTACCACTGTCTATGTTGCATTACAAAGGCAGGATATCAGGCAACAAGCCCACAAAGGCAAGGAATTTATACAGCTGACTCCGCCAATACCCAAAAATAATGGCCGCGCCCAGTATGGCGTGGTAGTCAATAACCTTGATTCAGGACTCGAGTACCGCCTTGTCCACGAAATCAAATATGAAGGTGAAAATAATTCCAAACCCGCCGACCTCCACAAAACCGGTAAAATCTCGGAAAATAAAACTTATAAATTCCATTTTCCTTATCCGGGATGCAAAATCAAAGCTCATGTGAAAATCATCCTTTATAGCCGGACTCCAAACGGCGTATGGGAAAAAGGAGAAGACAAAGATTCTGAGATTAAGCAAAAATGCCCCGGCGAAGACGACGATAACGATAAACATGAAGAAAAGAAGAATGATAATGAAATCAAAAAAGAAAATGATGAACTCTCTAGTCCAGCACCGTCCCCCGAAAGTGAATCATCACCAACTGCAACTTCCGAACCGGTACTTGGGGCAACTGATTTATCAGACATTGATCCTGAAGCCATAAAAGTAGAAGATTTGGAAGATTTTTCGGTAATCGAAACTGAAAACAAATCTGCCCAATCTGCAGCACTTACACCGCCCTCTCATCCCGGTACTGCTTTTCAAATTTCATCCGGAGCCGATGATGTCAACGAAGACGGAAATAATTTTGATGTTTCAGGTAAAACTGTCTGGGTAGGCGATGGGGAGTCTTCCGGGAAAAATTATATGGGATTACGTTTTACAAACATAACTATTCCGCAAGGCGTAAAAATCACTTCAGCCAAATTTGATATGTATAACGAAAAGCCGGCATGGATCAATATGGATTTTAAAGTCTTTGCGGAGGCAAGTGATAATAGTCAAACATTCTCAACAACTTCAAAACCCAGCACTCGCCAACTGACTTCATCTTCAATCGAACATCACTCCAACAGTGAATGGAAAGTGTCCGGCTGGCAGGAATTCGAAGATATTTCACCAAACGTACAGGAAATCGTTTCCCGTCCGGGTTGGAAAAGCGGCAACAGTCTCGCTTTAATTCTCAAAGGCATAGGTAGAAAATGGGGCCGAAAATATCTGCACAGTTTTGAGTCGGATCCAGCCAAAGCACCCCGATTGACGATAGCCTATACCGCAAATACGACCATACAGCCTTCACCCACTTCCTCCACATCAACACCATCCCCCTCTCCTACTCCTAAGACTACTCCAACTCTTAAAACCAGTCCTACCCCCACACCAGCTCCGACAATCCAACCTACCCCCCCGGCATCTTCTTCACCTGTACCTTCTACGGTGGCTTCGAACACAAATGCAACACCTTCACCCAGTACATCATCTCAAGGCGGATTCGGGAGTCTCCTAAGACCCGCCTCTCCTTCGCCTTCATCCGCAGCAAATGCGAATCTAACTCACTCCCCTTCACCTTCAGCAACTCCATTGATATCTCCGCATCCATCTGCTTCTTTACAACCTGGTGCAACTCCTGCACCCGCAGCCACAGCTTCATCCGGAGCAAATGCGGAAAATTCGAACTCGTCAACATCAAATAACTCCAATACCGGATTTAACAATCAAACATCGCAAAATAATTCGTCACCAAATAACTCACAACCCACCCGCCTCTCCGGCGGGCAGGCAACCCACAACCCACAACTTACAACTGCAACTCCTTCTCCCCAATTATCAAAAAAATCTTTTTCCGGTACCGCCGGTCCGTCAGATTCCCCAAAAACCGCGGTTAAGAAAGAAGGCACATCATTTCTTTATTATCTCTTGGGAGGAGCTGCGGTAGTACTTACGATCTTTGGAGTGGTTCTGTTGCTTTGAGTGGTGTAATGTTGGCTTTACGGCGAAATCTTTTCCAATTGTCATTAAGATACCCAAGTACCCACAAGTCATCCGCGATGTCAAAAAGGAGATGAAGGACTATTGCCCCAAAAATGACTAGACTCGCCTTCCAGTCGTATTGAAAACTTACCAGCGAAAGGACCAGAAAGAACCCGATAAAATAGACGTTATGAGTCGCAAGAGCCGTATTGTGCTTGTGATTGGTTGAAAGAAACGCCCATACATCTCTGAGTTGTCCCGCCCGCAGGAATTTTTTAACTTCAATTGCGTACCATTCATGCCTGCCGTAAACGAATATATATAACAAATGGTCAACATCGATGATTTCCGAACCAATGAGAGCTAAAATTAAATACTTCAGGGAAAATTCATTCCACCATTCCCGCAAAAACCAAGCAAATGCCAATCCGATTAAGAGATGGGCAAAGTGGTGCCTGGTATGCAAAATATAAAAGCGCAATGACTTGATCTTATGCAAATACCGCATACAACCCTTCCGGAATTCTATAATTTTAGGCTTTTGAGGTAGGCGCGAAATGCTCCGTTTAAGTCAGTGTGGGATAGCGCAAATTCAACTACAGTTTTCAGATATTCCAGTTTATTTCCCGTGTCATAATATTTACCGTCCTCGATCTCACAAGCAAATACCGGATACCCGGTTTTTATCAGGGAATCAATTGCTTCGGGTAAATATATCTCTCCGCCAACTCCGGGTTTCTGGTTACGCAAAATATCAAATATGATCCGGGGCAATATGTAGGCTCCATGGGTTGCCAGACTTGAAGGAGCTTTGCCAAATTCAGGTTTTTCGACGATCTTTTCTATTTTGAAGACATTTCCTTCTACTGGTTTGACTTTGGCTATTCCATAGCGCTTCAGGTCATCTTTGTTATGGATCCGGACTGCGGAAATGACAGCTCCGCCGTATTTTTCATGCACTTTCATCATTTGAGACAACCTCGGAGGTTTACTATATATAAATTCATCCCCCCAAAGTACTGCAAAAAAGTCATCTTCAATCACCGGTTCCGCAGAAAGTACTGGTGTCCCATTGCCATACAAACCTTTCTGGCGGATGTAGACGAAATTGGCCATTTCGGAAATTTTCCATGTTTCCTCAAGCAATTTTAATTTACCGCCGGCTTCGAGGTTTTTAATTAATTCCGCATTGGGTACATCAAAATGATCCTCAATCGCCCGCTTCAGCGCTCCGGTCACAATAATGATGTCAGATATTCCGGACTGTACTGCCTCCTCAACTACATATTGGATAACAGGCTTGTCAACAACCGGCAACATCTCCTTGGGCATGGCTTTGGTTTGGGGAAGGAAACGAGTGCCGAATCCGGCTGCAGGAATGATAGCTTTTTTTATTTTTTGCATGATCATTAGTCAATCTGATCCATGTGGAATTGTATCTTTATACTAAAGTCTTTGTCAAATCAAGTTATTTTAATGTGATTTACGCATCCGCCAGAAAAATATGCCTGCAAAAATCCCCGCTACAATTAGTAAAATTGCACCCAATGGAGACAGAAAGGGGTTTCCGGATGATTTAACTTGAGAGGAAGGAGAAGGCTGACCGACAGGATATATTGGCAGTATTGAAGGTGACGGACCTGATCCGCTCTGGCTAAATATGAACGGGTTTTCCGCATCTTCGGGAAGCGGAATAAATACCGGTTCTTCCGCGTCAACCGCTGGAGATGGGAGAGGCGATGAAGTTCCCACAGAACTATTGTTTCTGAACAATGTTTTAGCTTGAGTTTCGACTGAGTAACCGCTGGGAGCACAGTCATTAACCGCAAAAACAGCAAAATAATACCTGGTGTTTGGTGCAAGATTCCCTATCCGCAAACTGGTTGTATAACCCACGTCTGCCGCGCCGTATTCATACTTTCCGGGCGTTCTCCCATAAACTACTCCGTAACTCGTCGCATACAGAGACTCTTGCCAGTAAAGAGTTACCGCAGTTTCTGCCTCACTGTCAACCTGTACTCCTGTAGGTGCAAGCGGTGCGTTTTTGATACAAGCTCCGCCTATAGGAGGAGTAGCTTGGGGCGTGGGATTCGGAGTGGGATTTCCGGCAGTATTGCCAATGTCTATTGTGGCTGTCCCCTTTTGCGCCAGCATATTTTCATCACTGCCAATTGCCCCAACCCGGGTCGTATCACTTATGGCAAGTGTTGCCTGGCCATTTTTCTTTGCTCTAAATCGGGCCACTGCCACCGTACCTTGACCCATCCTGGCAGCTGTTAGTGTGCTGCCTAAAACGATTTTAGCTGCTCCTTGGGTATTCGTACCCGCTGAGAGGGTTGTCGGTAAAAAGTCCGTTTTGTCGAAAGACGTGCCTTCCAATAAATCAGCGTCGTAAAGAATCGTTAAATCCGCATTGGTGACTTGGTTTCCCCCCGTATCCATTGTGATCGATAGGTCAAAATCTGTTCCCGCAGTCACGGATAACTGGGCCGGGGCAAATCCCAATCTGGTTGCGGGGAAAACTGTTTGATTTACGACAACCATTGCCGGCAAACGTTGCAGAAGGACGTTTCCTGATTCGCCCACAGCTAGCACTTGCGAAATTTGATCAATAATCACAGGTGTGGCTGAGGTCGGATTGCGGGAACGGAATGTCAAAGACATTACTGTTCCTGTTCCCGTAACGGGAGAAGTCGTTGGCGCACTGAGTACAATATTGGCAATTCCATTTTGGATAATCCCGGTAGCTTCTACAGTTGGAAACAAAGTTCCCGGATTTACACTCACTCCTTCAAGATATTTCGGGTCATAAGTAACTGTTATATCTGCTTTAGTTACAAGTTTATCCCCTGTTGCCAGAGTTACATTCAAATTAAATTCCTCTCCCTGATTTATGGTGACTGCTGCCGGAGTAATTTCAAGCGTAGTCGTAGCTGCTGCTTTTTTTCTGAGTTCCTGACTGTAGCGGACCAAAGTTGCAGCAACTACCAACCCGGCAAGTAAGATAACCAGAAGTATCAAAGTCAGCGTAGACCGCCGCTCTTGAAAAGATTCCATAAAATCATGGTATACTATACTTACTGCATTTTGCAACGATTCATAATCAATGTTGCAAAATCAGTTTAGAATGCGTTATGGCCTAATAAATTCAGGAAAGTTGGCTATAACGGGATTTATCCATTTTGACAATACCCTGAAGTATTACTGCGCTTGGCTAATATTTTCTGACTGAGGATGGCTAAAAGAAGCCAATTTGCTAAATGCTTCACCGGTAAAAGCATTACCACTTCCCGAATACATTTTGGCCAACTCTATAACTCGCCGGTTAATTGACGCTCTGTTTAATCCGGGTTCATAGAGGGTGAATAGTTCCTTCGTCCACTCGATGCAGAGGACTGGACCGCCGATAAGTGGAGCTTGTGGTTGGTCGTTACCCCTGAAATCTCCGACAAAGTCGATTTTTAACGGCATTCCTAGAGCCGAAATTGGCACATCACCGATTTTTACGTCAAAAGCACTGCTCGCTTCCCGATCCATGAATAGTCTGGCATAACCTTGTTTCCCGCAGATGTAATCAACCATATCCCGGAACACTTCAGGCACCTGTTGTTCTATAGCCCCGCTTCTGGTAACTGTATGATTCCCTTTTGGTGCAGGTGATGTTGGCGGTAACGGTTGCGGAGGCGCTGGTGGAGCTGGAGGTGGAACAGCCTGCGCAAGAGATGTGCTGACACCTGCTACCTGAGGACCAGGCGCTTGTGCAGTGAGCTGTGGCAAAGAAAAATTAAATATATTGGATAAAAATTCAATTCTGTTATATGGAAGTTCCAGTTCTCTTTGGCCGTTGATCCCGATAAATGGGTCGGCAGGACCCCCTGTAATCACTGCCGCTGAACAGCTAATTGGCGGAACGGGAAATGGTTGTTTTTTACGTTCCATATTTACCTCACGGGGTGAAAATGTTTCGGCAACTGATTTGGCAAAATCAAGCGTCTGGCGGATGCCGCCGCTGAATGCTGTCGTATAATTTAAGAAATACTCATCCGGCCGGTTTCTCTCACTATCCCGCTCGTCCTCAAGAGATTTGACTACTGTAGATGACCCGCTGGGAGACCAGGGAGATATCTCATGCATCGCTCCCCTGACAGGCACCATCATCCAACCAAAGGGGTAAAGTCCTGCCTCACTGAGAGTTTTCATCGCGTTATTTGCTCCCGCTGCATTATAAAGGACTGAACCAGGTGCCAGGTTTCCGATACCATAAGCCGGTCCCATAAGTTTTTCACAGTTACGGTTGATAAACCCTCTGGGCAAATCTTGCGGGAGAAACTGTGCGTTCACACACCCTATCTCAACCGGCCACAAAGGCCGGCATCTTCGACCGGGGACGGGTCGTACGCTTGGATAACCGCCTGCTTTGTCAGGATCACCCGGGGTGTCAGTACAGATATATCCGGCGTTCATCGTCGGATCGGTCTGGGGTAGATCACACAGTCCGGGATTCTCTTTCCCCCACCACATACAAGCCAGTGCCGCATGCTGGTCGGTGACAGTTTTATCCCGCCAGGCATCTTCAAATGATTTTTCACCGCCCTGGGTTGAAGAAATTTCCCGTTCCATCTGGACTTTCCTGATTGGACCTGCCCAATTCATCAGCTCATCGCACGCGCGACCCGTCATTGCTCCCTGGCGGCACTGTACCCAACGTTCCATATGATCCCCATCCCACATCGTCAACGATCCCCCCATGTATCCCCGACCGCTTTCCGGAATTTTTGGGGCATACCCTCCGCCGAAGGAAAATTTGCTGATGTTATACCAAAATGTGTTCCCGCTATAACCAATTGCCCGGCTGAATTCCCCGTCAAAGAAACCGGAAAATGGTAAAAAGAAATCAAACCCCCGGCTGGCGCTTGTTGATATCGAAGTAATCCCCACTGACTTATCCATCGGTTGTTGTTTCCACCCCCCGGTTGTTGCATCTTGCACCCACTTGCACAATACTTTTCCCGGCGCGTTACGGTTGTAATTATTTTCGGGAATATTCCCTGAAAACGCCGTATCCGGATCCATACAGTTGGCATCCAATTCCACTTGCGGCTGGAAAAGTCTCGCCAGGGAATTCAATAACCCGCCGATGATACTCAAAGGATTTAACCCTCCCCCGCCAATTTGAGAAGGCGGTTGACACACCAAATCTCCCTGCGTGGGAGACTCGCTTAACCCTAATGAAGATCCTCCGCAGAGAGGTTCTTCGGAAACCGGAAACACAGAAAACTTATCGCAGATGAGGTTTGAATTCTGCTCGGGAGAAAATTGCCACATGATATAGGCATCTGCTCCGGCTCCCGCAAATTCACCCCGGTCTCCATTTACCACACTGGCTCTCCCACCCAAGGTTCCGGCCGAACATGAATTGGTACATTGGCCAGTGGTACAACTGTCGCCTGCGACAATCCCAGCTTCTCCCACATAAAAATATTTCCCGCCGGCCCGGGCTGCAGCGTCAAGACATTTGCCTTTAGTACTATCAGTTGAATAATAATGGCATGAAGCAGCAGTCATATTGTTCATAATCCGATCGTACACGTCAGGCGGGAAATCCATCGCGTGAAACCCAAAGCCGGGAGATACTAAGGCTGCGGTTTTACTTTTAATAAGTCCGGCAATGTCTGCAATAAATCCTTCAAGGACCGGATAACACAAACCGTTTCCTCCGCAATGAGCCTCATTCATGACTTCCCAAATGGCAATTTTGTCATTGCTGCCGTATTTATTCAGCATTTGCTCCACATAAGACCGGTAACCAAATCTGTATCCGACAGAAAACCACAGCAGCGGATTGCCGGCAGCCGGACCAAACGGAAAATCTTCCAGCGCCACAATGAAACGAACATTGGCAGGTGCAGCGTCCAGCACTTTTTGTAAATTTTCATAACCGTTTATTCCCAAAGTGCTTTGGTATCCCCACAACCGCACCAAGGTGGTCTGGCAATTTTGGGCAACGAAATTCAGGATGCTGGCGATATTTTCCGGAGACTCTTTGGTAAGTGAATGGATGTTAAAACCAAACTGTTGGGCGTTTGCCAAACGAGGCGACAGAAGAACAAATATTCCTAATGCAAAAATGATTCCCCACTGCACTGTTTTTTTCATATAGGCTCATACCTCTCAGGTCAGTTACGCCTTGAGTGTAGCGTATCCGCGTATCAGATTCAATCATCAGCCAATAGATATATCGTTTCAAAAAAATGTTATAATACAAATACAGAAAGGAGAAGCAATAGATTTATTTATTCGATCTATCAAAAAAACTATGAACGGTACAATCAAAACAAAAACGGATCGAGGATTTGGTTTTATATCCCGCGCAGGCGAAGTAAAAGACCTTTTCTTTCATTCCAAGGATCTTGTTGGCGTCACATTTGATGAACTTCAAGTTGGCGATACGGTCACTTTTGAAGTTGTAGACGGTCCAAAAGGCCCCAGTGCTAAAAATGTAAAACGGGGTTAATTTAATTTGTATTCAATAATAAAAAGCCCTGGCTTAACCCGGGGCTTTTTTTTGCTTAGGAGCCTGTTTGGAAAATCTCTTTTGAAACAGAATTGTCCACGTTCGAGCGAAAACCATGAAGCGTGAGGAGCTGTATCCAAGGTGATACAGTGACGAACGATGAATGGTTTGCAGCCGAATGTGGGCAGTTATGATCAAATATGGACTTTCCAAACAGGCTCTATGAAACTCCGGTTGAGGACCATTTAAGTTGACAAGTATTACCAGGACGCTATAATCTCAACCAAGATGATTAACTATGAAGCTGGTACAGCGCCTTCTGAGGCTATGTTACAGCATTTGGGCAGTCTCATCGCCAAACACAGACAGGACTATATTGCTCTAAAATTTGTCAGGTTGCGTAGAACTACCGCATTAGGTCTTGCACCCGAGCAGGTTTACCATGAAGATATTGCCCAAACAGGCGGACTCAATCTGCCTTATTTTAAGGCAGACAAAACCCATGGTTGTACTGATGCGGGAGAAATTCTTGTTCCCAAGAGTAACCGTGTTTTTCTGACGGGATCATCTAGCCAACTGGTATTTATTCATCCGGATCATCCGGATGATCCCAAAATGAAACAAAGCCCAGAAGATCGGACCCAAACAGCTATCATGCTGCAACCCTTATTTTCTGCCTGGGTAAAAAATCCCGATCTGGTAATTACTATATTTGAGGCGTACTAACAGATGTAATAGTTCAGTCTTCCAATACTAAAATTATTGTTCGATCCGTCAGCTGACGGAGAGAACTTCTCGCTTACGCTCGAAGAATAAGATCTCTATCGGAATTCTGAACAGGTACTAACAGATACGCGTCTTGAAAATCCAAAAAGCCTGTGTTATGATTCTTCTTGAAGCCAAAAGGGCTTCATTATTGTATAATGGGAAGTATGGCACAAGCAGCAAATCCGCTAGTGTTTCTGAAAGAAGCCAAAACCGAACTTAGCCGTGTAGTGTGGCCAACCAGGGCAGAAACCATACGTTTGACAGCTATCGTCGTAGGTGTTTCTGTAGGAGTAGGTTTGTTTATCGGCGGTTTGGATATCCTGTTTGTAAAATTGGTAGAACTTTTATTAAAAAGGTAAATCTTATGCCTGATAAAACTGAACCAGCTGTCCCAAAACCAGCAAGCCTACCGCCTGCTGATCCGGTCGTTCCTCAAACACCCCCGGTGCCTGATAACGCTTTTTGGTATGTGGTACACACCTACTCCGGTCATGAAAACAAAGTTGCTTCAACTCTCAAACAACGCGTCGAAACGATGAATTTACGGCACAAGATTTTTGACATCGTAGTACCAACTCGCAATATCGTCATTGTCAAACACGGGAAAAAGGAAGAAATGACGGAAAAAATTTTTCCGGGATACATTCTCGTCAGGATGGTATTAAATGACGATTCTTGGCTCTGCGTGCGCACCACGACTGGAGTTACGGCTTTTGTGGGTGCCGGTAACAAACCGACTCCTATTTCCGTAAGTGAAGTCGAAGCAATATTGAAATTTATGAAGATGGAAGCCCCCAAATACAAAGCCACTTTCTCGGTCAGTGAAGCTGTCAAAATCGTCGATGGGCCGTTTGCGGACTTTTTGGGCACCGTCAATGAAATAGACAATGAAAAAGGCAAAGTGAAAGTCCTCGTTTCCATCTTTGGTAGAGAAACTCCGGTAGAATTGGACTTTTTACAAATTAAGAAACTTTAATAACGAATTTTTGTAAAAATTCCTGCTTCATAAACTCCTCACAACATTATGTCGGAAAGATTCTTTTCCCTAAATGGCAATGATTTTTTCCTGAGAACTTCAAGGAATCACAAGTCAGCCGTGATTTATTATGAAAATGGAAATGGACCAGTCACTTATACTCTTGCCGAACTCGCTATTTTTCATTGTCAAAGAAATGGACTAACCGATCAGGAAATTGCCAATCAGTTGGAAATAAGTGTTCATACCGTAACAAACACGGTAGCCAATTGTCGCACGCGCAATGGTCAATCAACTGTAGGATTGGTTTTGTTAGCAGAATCACTAACACTGCTTGATCAAGATTCATTAGCTCAACTTTATCAAGCATATGAAGATATGCGCTGATCATTTTTTTTGCAAATTGCAGGTTTTACTGCTATTTTAAGACTTAATGGAATCCGAGGAACTGAGTACTGAAATACCCAAACCTATCGAAATGCGTTTGTCGGAGCCTTCGCGCCGCGGAATTGCAGATGCTGCTGTAAATATGGCTCAGCAAATTGCAGCAGCTACTCTGGCTGAAGGTGTCGAATATGCGGGAGTCACCGGCGCAGCAGTAGTTAGAACAGGTAAGCAGCTTAAATTCAAACCGGTTGTTTCACCCCTCCATACGACCCATGAACCCAAACAAGTAGCTGACTTAGTAATTCCCCTCCATGCAGTTGAAAATCAAAACGGTATTCCGCTGGTTATCTTTCACTCCCATACCGGACTAGGTGCTACAGGTACATCTCCGGAAGATATTGAATATTGGACCGGATTTAATTCCGGGAATTTTTGGGTGATGGATCACGCTGCAAAACAACCGTACGCGGTACATGGATTGGCTTTACCCATAAACGGCATCGTCGTCCCGGAAATATACGGACCGAGTCTCCATCTCATAGCGCAAACCGGACCTGAACCGGATTTTGAGAAATTCAAAGGTGCATTTTTTGGCGACGTCAGATTAATCAGTCAATTAAAGGGTAATATGACAGAAATTGTTAAAGACATCAGATATGGTCGTTTTTTGCTGAGTGATCCCGATGATTTGTCCGATGCCCGCGCATTTATTACCCGCCACCTCCCGAAATCTCTCTCACTCGTACCGCTTCCCAAAATGTTTTTCAAGCGTTAGTATTGAATTAAATTTAACTATGACGGAAATAAAACCGGAAACCAAAGTTAATCGTATAATGGTTGGTACTAGTGCTTTAATCACCATAGACAAGATACTGCCAGGAAAAGGTGTTCACGTAGGATCTGCTCTTGATATTGCAAAGCAGGTGTTAGTTAATAATTCAGATAATGGAGTGTTGCGAGGTGGAGAAGGCCATTATAGACTCGCGATGTGGCCTGTCGATGCTTCATTGGCTTTAAAAGGTAGCTTGACAGTCATCTCAAAAGAAAAATGGACGCATTGGATTGATTTGATGATCAAAATGTCAAGAAAAATAGATCTTGTCCCTACCACCATCACCAAAACCGAGGCTCATGATGTACCTTGGGCAAGGGTAGATAATCTACCAGCTTTAGTGTATATGTGCGACGAGTTGGAACTCGTTGATAAATATCGGGCTGATTTAAACCGCCTGATCAGAGTTTATAATTTTGAGTATTTACAATACGGGTTGATCAAAATGGATACTGCGGGCGATTGGAAAGATACGATACACAGACCATCGTCAGCTTATGCAAATATTTTTGCTCTGAAAATGCTCCAAATCGCCGAAAAACACGGATTGTTCTCAACTATAACTTCTGCAAACTTGGAAGCTCAAATTGAAGATAAACTCTGGCTCCCTGATGGTGGATATAGGGATTTTCCTGCAACCAATGAATTAGGTGTTGACGCATCAGTATTAGATTTGTATCTTAATGTAATACCCAAAAATCATAAGGCAATTATCGCTCGGCTTGAGAACGAAGATATATTTGAACCTTTTCCGTTGAGAACCGCAGTGAAAGATTATAATGTTACTGCACCTCATTTAGTCCCTGTACTGACCAAATGGACTGCCCATAAATATCACAGCTTGACTAGTTGGCCACATTGGGGAATGATGTATGCTATTGCCCTTATAAATAATGAAATGACGGATAAAGCAGTAGTAATGTATGGAAAATTATCCGGAATGATCGAGAAATTCAGAACCATACCGGAAACTATTAATGAACTGGGTAAGTTGTATTCTGAATTTTTAACTTCGGAAAAAGGGTTCACCATAGGTGCAGGATTATTTTTGGAACTTGAACAAAAGATTCAACCTTTCATCAAGTAAATGCTATAATACCGCCACATTTATGAAAGAGCGATTGACTGACAAATTAACAGCTTTTGCGTTAAAATTCGCTGCTCCTTTTTTTGGAGGTATAGTTTTTTCCATTCCCGCTGGAAAAGAAGTTATAGTCGAGACAACAGAAACTGGCAGGGATTTGAAAACCGGAGCAGGTCGCACAAGTGCAGCTTTATTAATTGATGAAAAAACCGGAAAACAGTCAGTGATTGTTCCGCATGGAGCTAATGTTGAGGTTACAATTGACCATGTGAAGGTCACCGCTGTAGACTACCGACCCAAAAGAGATGGTCGACTAGGTGATGCCTTCATAAATGGCGTACCCGGAGGCGATCTTCATCTTACACAAAGTAATAAACCTGTCCGCATTCCGGAGCTTGGTGAAGGCGTCACCGTCACTTATATCCG
Organism: uncultured Gammaproteobacteria bacterium; assembly: GCA_964357355.1. Taxonomy (GTDB): domain Bacteria; phylum Patescibacteriota; class Microgenomatia; order UBA10105; family UBA10105; genus CAYHKY01. The sequence continues at coordinate 18,134 of CAYHKY010000026.1, forward strand.
TCCTGCGCCGCCACAACAACGGTAGGACCTTGCAGGGTGTCACCTTTAAAGGTAGCATCAAACTGCATCAGTATTACCTTCACCATAACCAAATCCTTTTTCCGCACACTGGCGAATAACTTCCTGGGGATTTTGGGCAGCTTGTTTATTAAGCCTTAGTCTCTCTCTTCCCCTACCTGTTGGTGAAAGCCACCTACTTCCAACGTAGTCATTGAGATTGCACCGTTTACCAAATAATGGGCATTTAACTATTTGACAAAATTTAGGCCGTTCTGCCGACATATTATCTGCATTATAGTGATAATTGATAAAATTACCAAATGAATCTCCTCGCGGCAAGCCGCGAGGTATCTTAACGTCATCCCCGACTTGAT
>CAYHKY010000027.1:0-18262 GCA_964357355.1 uncultured Gammaproteobacteria bacterium
CGTACTTGCCAAAGCGCTATATGTTCGGGTATGCGTGTATATGGTTTGATATGTTTCAAGTTGGTTAATTGTTTCACTTTGATGTGGCGATCGGCAAATTCTTCACGGATTTTTTCCGAGAAATCCGCATCCAAAAAAGCCGACATATTGGCTATTTCATAAATCCGCAGCGTGTCTTTGGCGCGGAGAGAATTCCACGTCACCTGTTTCAAGCCTTCAATACCTTGATAGTACAGTACCTTTGACCCGGGTGTGACACTTCCCCAAAGAGTTGCTAGTTGATCAAATATAACCGGCATTTTTTTACGCAGCATTTGGGCTGCATGTTCTTTTTCAGCGACCAATAGTTCCAATTCCTGGTATGCACTTGCTCCAAACTTCGACCCCCGATCATCAAGATGGGTAGTCACGAGTTTTTTCTCAAGTAGTTTGTCCAAAATTCGATACACTCGGGTTCGGGCAAGGTGGAGCTCACGGCTGATTTGGAGAGCGGAAAGTACGCCTTTTTGGGCTAAAAGAAGGTATATTCTAGCTTCTATATCATCCAAACCAAAAGGCGTTAATAAATGCGTATAGTTGTCTGCCTGATCGGACATCAATTGTCATTGTAATTGATATTTAATATACACTTCAACCTACAATTTACAACTTACAACTTACAACTATATTTATGAATCCTGAACTTGTCGGTTTTCTTGCCGGCTTTCTGACATCAATCAATCTGCTACCGCAAATTGTCCAGTCAATACGGACCAGAAGTGTTGGTGACGTGTCCTTAGCCATGCTAGTCATTTATGACCTGGGACTTGGGTTGTGGGTAGTTTACGGCATTCTTATCCTGCGTCCGGCAATAATAGTTATGGATGGATCAGCCTTCCTGGCCTCACTTCTGATGACTTATATTAAATATAAATATCAATAATAATTCTTGTTTAATAAATTGAGAAGTTCTTTAAAAATTATCACCCGATCTTACAGAAATCTTTGGATGCAAGGTTGTCGGAAGCGTCTTCGGGATCAATTACATTTACAGAAAGCCCGGTTCCCAATTCAAACCCGGCACGATGGATGAGCCGGGGGATGATTCGCAGGAACCAGTTTTGTCCGTGGTTTATATAATAATTATAGGAGAAAGGGATGTCAGCGCGGATCTTTTTGGTTTCCGGATTGTCATAACATCCTTTGAGCCGGCAAAGGGTGGACTTAAGAACTTTGGCTAAATCTTTGAGAATCTCATCACTGGAATCGGCAAAATATGTATCCCTGTTTTTAGGCGCGATCCAAACTTCATAAGGCCACTGGGAAAAATCCGGGCAATAGACGGTAAAATAATTATTTTCCTCGACTACGTTATTTACAGGTTCAAGTGCCAATGCATCGAGATTAATCTGTCTGGGAATTACTACGAGTTGTGAATGGGGATGTGTAAGTGAAGCTCCCGCATGTTCGCCGTGGTTGACAAATATCAACACATGCCCGTCATTTCGATGCGTCTGACACCGCTGCCGATAAGCATTCAGAATCATTTGCACTTGATCCAAAGGCAGATCTTCGATATTTTTTACCGGGTCAGGACTATGGATGATAACTTCATGGATATCAGTTATGGGAAATTTATTCGGTATTACCCGCACCTTCCATCCCGGCTTGTTTGCCTCACCTTCGCCTATGCGAAATACTTCCGGAGGGGTGAGATGTTCATTACCTTGCGCGAACGGGTCAATTTTTACTCCGGGTGGAGTTTGTATGCCTGTAGGAATAGAGTGCTTAATGCGGTTTACGCGGTTGGTGGCGATTACAATCCAGCGTTGGGTTTTGATGTCAGGAACAAATTTGGCCATATGATAAACTTACCACAACCAAAAATTCCGCACAAGAACAATTTTACTTACTTGGGTCGAAGTACAAAGTTCCATTCTCATTCCATACGGTCTGTTTTGGATTCAGTCGTGCATTAACTCCTCTGTATTTTTTACCATAAAACTCCACTTTAGCTGATTGTGGTTGGCCATTTTCACCGGTATCGTTGACAACATTAAAAACAGGCTTACCATTTTTGAAAAACCTCACTATCTGTCCAGCTTCAATAGTATAGATCCCATTATCATCAGGTTCTAACGGTTTATCATGCCCCGGCCGGGTAATTCTCGCGCCAAGAGTATCGCGTCCACCACTTTCATTTGTGTTTGGATAAAAATAAACCGCGCTGAAGGGCAATGCAAGCGCAAATTGAAAAACCCGGGTCAATACCTCTTTTCCGTACCCCATATATTTTCAGAAATTTTATAGGTTTAAATAATACTTAATAATCTTCATAAATTGCTTTGTATCAGGAAAGGGTTTTGAGAAATAAACCAGATCTTGCGCGTTGTAAAATGCTCTGACTTCAGTTTTACTCCAATCGTGCGAAAATCCAATTATCGGAGTATCCCTGTTTATACACAAATTAGTGTCATTTTTCAATGCATTTAATATCATTCCGCCTTCTCCCTTCCCTGTACCATAACGGTAAACTAGACTTTGTCTCGGAGTATTTTGTGTACCATGCAAGCGGAAATTTAAAATAACTAGATCATATTGGTTCAATCCTAACAACCTCATCGCTTCATCCTCGGTGTCCGCAACTTCCAATTCTATCGCCGGATCAATATATGCCAATAAATCTCTCATCATGAGATCAAGCCCATAATTTGGATCAGAAAACTGACTACTTACAGCATCATCAATAAAAAGCACTCTTCTAGAGCTGGGATTTAGTCTTTCAGTAAAATGTTCTCTTTTTGTTGATAAACCCATAGTTATTTTATACCACATTTACCGGAGTTTTGCATGGTCAGTACGTCTCCTGGTGTTATCATAAATATGTGCAATAGCCCACTTTTGTGATTTGGGTGGGGTGGAGGCTTATGGTCCATAAGACATGTTATGGTCAACCATAAGGCTTTAGTAGACTATAAACTTACTTATCCGATGTTAAGTACCATAATATCGCAAGCAGATGGCATTATCGATGATCGCTATACCGTTAATGTCATTAATATTCATGGCTCTGATTTTAACGCACGCCCAAGTCATTACTCCACCGATTATTACAGTCTGACCTGCTAACTCATCTAGATGGGCATCAAGCGGTATGCCTGAAGGATACGTATCCCAAATATTATTAAATTGCACGCCTCCCTGCATGAGCCGGGAAACACGCTTAAGCAACCTCAGAGTATCAGGTCCGGCAAACTTCCCAATCAAAGTATCCATATGTACGAGTTCAACAACTACTCCGTCATAATCCGACGCTTTAGGGATCCTCTCCCGCAAGTGCCTGACACCATCTTCTATATATATAGTCGGATGCAATTCCAAGCCTCTCATAGACAACGAATTATACCCATCCTACGCTGGTTTGCAACTTTATTAGGTTAAAATAGCAGCTAAAGAGGAGTATAATAGGATATAATCTCATATAACAGGATATAAAAAAATAAAATATATTTACACAAAATTGCGCTATAGCTCATTTTTGTGTAAAAATTGAGAGTTGCGGAATGATCATTATACAATTTATATAAAACTGTTATACAAGACTTGATATCTATAGGTCTTTTTGCTAATATTCCCTAAGGTATGCCTTTGCATGCGTCATTATCTTACTCACCATCAAAAGAAGCCGAACCTATCACCATTGAGATTGGTACAACCTTCGATGGTATAAGTGCACTGCAATTACCGGGGCCATTTGATGGTTTAGGACTGGTTGCCTGGACCGGAGATTCTGACAGAAAAGCTATAGTTTCTTATGAAAAATCAATGCAAGTTGTTCAAATTTATGATCCAAATATTCCTCACAAACTCAAGTTTCCTATGAAAAATGAATTGGGCGAAATCATTCTCGGATCACAAATTGTGTTCACTCTTACACGCGTTCCTTAATGTTCGAAAGAAACTTTGGGTTGAATTCGGGAGAGTAAAATGCTATCCTAAAGTCCGGTGAAGCACATTAAGTTTTCGACGAAATTCCGGGTGCAATTATCTGACAAACTGATGGATTTGGGAAATTATTCAGCAATCGGTCTAGTCTTTGCACAACTTTTGCCAGGAGTGAAATTTTCCCAATCAGCCTTTTTACTGGGTGTTATACTTACATTAGTCTGTTATGTAATCGGTTACTTGATATATCCTAAAAATTAACTATGTTAGAACTCACTTTAATTATATTGATTGTTTTAGTAATTGCTGGTGGCTTATTTGTCGCCGCCCACAAAGGGAAATAATATGAGCAAAACGAAACTTATCGTCAAAAATAACCAGGTACTGGTGGATGCTGACGTGCTTTTTGAACAAATAGAGGAAGCCGGCGGCAATTGGCAAAAAGTCAGGGACAGTTACCAACAACTAAAAAGCTCTCTCCAAACCGACGAAGACGAAGATTGATAATTCCTATACTCTCTTTTTATTTTTCTCCCATTCCCCTTTGGCCATGATAGCAGCGCCGACTTCGGCAGAAACCAGAGGCTTGACTATCCGGCAACGTTTCAAAAGTGCGGTCACATACCCTTCAAATACAGCCCGAAAATACTTACTTTCAAAAAGCCCGCCGATGATGACTACTCGGTTATACTCATTTTCCAATTTCAACCGTTTCACGACAGCACTTATCGCTTTACCCAGTTCGCCCACAGTTTTATCTATCAAATCTTTGGCTACCATATCCCCTTCTTCTGCTGCTACAATCACGAGCGGTGCGAAATCAGACACTTCATGAATTGAAGGTTTTGCATCATTATTCCAATCTGCAATGTCGGCGGCCGTTGTAAAACCAAGTCTATTTTCGATTTTTTGGTTTAGAATTGTCGGTTCACCGGACCCGTCGTAAGCCTCAACTACAGCTTGGAACATCCGTTTCGCCAATTGAAACCCGCTGCCTTTATCTCCCAAAAAATGTCCCCAGTTACCGGCTGAAGCCTCTTCCCCGTGGGCATTTACTCCGTAAACGTTACAGCCTGTTCCGGCAACTACGACAATCCCCGGCGGTGTAGTTCCGCAATACAGGCCGATTTTTGTGTCGTTGACAACCGTCAGTTTATTTTTCAGATATGCCATGTCTCCTGTAGAAAAAGTCTTAAACAACTGCTCATAATCCTTTTGCGTATCACAACCGGCAATGCCGATAGTTACCCAGGTGATTTTTTCCTCGGTTAAAAGCGCTTTACTGATAACTTCCTCAATCACCCGGTAGACGTTTCTGGTGACTTGAGTTAAACCGATATTGTGATAATTTGCCGGACCGCCATTGGCTTCGGCTATCAACTGTGAAGATTCATCTATCACCACTGCTTTTGTTTTGGTGCCTCCGGCGTCAAGACCGAGAAAATATTGCATAAGCGTTTAGGAATTAGAAATTAGCGTTTGGAAAAAAGAAATCCCTCTAATTCCTATACGCTAATTCCTGTACGCTACCTTATTAAGTTGGTCCAATCTTCCATAAACTTCGTCACTCCCGCATCTGTCAAATCATGATGCAGATCATAATCATGCCAGTCTTTATCCAAAGTCAATTCTTTATAAGGGAGAGGCGTCAACGCTCCGGGATCATAACGGTAACTTGGTAAAGGAGTCCTAAATCCAGTTTCAGACCACATTTGAAATGTTTTGAATGGGATTGTGATAGCAGGACTTTTCAAACTTAATGCATAAAATATGTGATCAAGACGGCGAACACTGGCTGTGAGTACTGATACATGTTGATTTGCAGTTTGATACATTTTGAGTGTGTTTGAGACTACATCCATTCCGTTCTCACCCCGATCATCGAGGCGTCCCACAAAAGGCGAAATAAACACCCGGTGCTTGGCATTTCTGGTGGCCACATAAACCGCTGCTGCCTGTTCCTGGGAAAAATTAAGCGTAATATTTACCGACCATTCACCACAAAATATTTCTGCTGCGGCCAAACCGTTTGCGGTACAGGGAAATTTGACGACTCCGTTGGGGATCCAGTCGCGATAAATGCGGGCTTGGCGTAAAAACTCTTCACTTGATGTCGTAAGATCACCGATCACCTGGATAGAAACCGGTCCGCTCGTCACTTTGGCTACAGACTCGACGATCTTTTTATATTCCGCCAGCGCCTCATCCTGAGTTAATTTTTTTCCGGAAATCAGATATTTCATCACTTCAGGGTTTTTGGATACAAGTGTGGGATTAGTCGTCTGACCTCCGATGCCTGAATATCCTGCAAGTTTCAGTTGTTCGTCCGCTTTGAGTGTTTCCTTGGGATCTCCCCCGTCAATGAAGATAAGTGAGGATAAAGCCAGATCCATATAATAATTTATATACTATTCTTGCTGCTTTTTGCAATAAGAAGAACGTGAATGAAATTATTTACAACTGCTATCACATCTCTCCAAAACCGGAGAAATTTCCCTTTTGGGGAATATGTGATAGCAGTTGATGAAGATGAAATAAATGGTTCAACAACTCCTTTTTAAAGAACAAAAAAGCCGTAATGCACATCACGGCCTGGGTATCTTATAGTATTTGATGCGGTAATTCATGAAAACCTTGGTTGAAGATTTCTCCGCAAGCTGCAAGGAATTACTGTTTATGAGAGTTTCTTTTGGAGAGATTAATTTTCTCAGGGCATACAAGCTTTAAAATCACTATTCTTAAAAATTTGAATAGAACCCTGTTTTGTCCTATAATAGTAAATAAATGAGTAAACACGATAGAAATCCGAGACATGACGATGAGATGGCCAGGCATATAAAGTTATCCCAAATAGCCCTCTCAATTATTGAAGATCCCATAACTCACGGATATGCAATTTTTGCATAAAAAGAAATTCGCGATGAAAGAACAATTGGAAAATTTGCTTTGGCTATTTTTCCTGACACTGCAATAGCTTTTGCCATAATACCTGATGAAGTTAATAATAAACGTGCCTATTACCAATCACTGATCGATCTTGAATTACCCGAAAGAATCAGAATTTGGGAAAATGAATCACTCCCCGGAGGTAAAAAGTTATCAGATGCTAGAAGCTTATTAAATCAAATCAGGGCTTCCGCTGATTTACCGAAAGCATTGGTATTATTCGGTGAAACCGTGGCTGCACAGGAGGAAGTTACTTACTTGTTTTGTCCGCAATTGGAGTCTCCAGTGAAAGCATTCGATAGGGTTCAAAACCAGGCAAGTATATATCTGGCAAGACCATAATGTGAACAGTTACAAACCGCCCCCATTTCTAATTGATTATTTTATCAGCTTCTCCGGCACATACCCCATCTCCCGCATGTCGTTGAGATCATAAACCGCATCATCTAGATCACTCGGTGCTATCCCGGTAAGTTCACGGAATCTAGCTTCGTACCACAAACTGTCCCTGTCTTCTGAATTGTGATTAGCTAAAATTGCTGCCCTATTGTATTCATTGTATACTACCTGTACATTCAGCGGTATGCCGGCACGGTTTATTCTATATATCCCGTGTCTATCTCGAGTGATCCAACCTTCTTGAAGCGCCTGAATCTGTGGGTAGACGTAGGTTTTTGATGGGTCAGTAAGTGAATAGAACTTTACTCTGTGCGTAATGTAATAAAAATAAATATTCCACAATTGCTTTCTATCATTTCCTATCCAGGCAGTTCCAAATTTATTAATAATATCTATTGGTTCGGAATATCCGAATAAAAAATCTTTTTCACTGTCATTATATGCCGGTCCATATGTGGCAACAAGTGATGCAATATCCATAAACTGAGCCGGTCTGCCTTGTAGTAATTTTCCGCCTGCGCGGGCAATGCAGCCTAAGTATCCCGTATTTAGATCCCGGTGTAGGCAGACATTGTGGTCTTCGTCTTTTGAAGCTTGAAGCAGAACTATTCGTGACGATATTCCATGCAAAAAAAGCGCAGCCGTGGCAAACATAGCACCTTCAAAACAATGAGCCTTACCCTGGTGCCTAATTGCTTTAGGAGGAAAAGCTGTCGGCTTTGAGATTCCGGAAGCGTCTTTTTCTAAGTTTGGCCGGAGTGTGTTTAAGTATTCTTGAATCAAATGTGGCGTAGACAACCGGCTAAAAAACTCAATATCTCGCCGGCTTAAATTGACCCCAAACCGCGCAGCTATATTCGCCACTCTGGTAATTGCTACAGGGTCAATGTCATCCTCAATCCCAATCACTCTATTTTGGTATTTTGAAGGCATATTAAATGGTTTCTGACGCTCAACTGCATTCATATTATAGGTTAAATTATTATATCATATATTATTCGTAGAAGTGGTCACTTATAACCTCATCCTGGAACTCCATAAATATGGAGATTATGGAGATATAGCCTTCATATTGTGAATTGTTCCGGCCATAACTCCTTCTAGACTGATTTTGCAACGTTTTTCTCACGAAAAAGTTGCAAAATACAGTTAAGAAGGGTATATAAGATCTTTTAAGCCCTTAGGGCCTGTTTGATCCGTCTGCTGACGGACAAATACAGAAACACTTGCGAAGCTGGTGTCCATAATATTTCAGAGTTTCTAAACAGCTTCTTAGAGTCGGACTTTGAGGGACGGTCCTTGTAGTTTATGAAAGCGACTTTATTTTCTTTATAATTGCTGCCGCGTCAATCTCTTCGTAGGCTAGCAATTCCTCAGCTTTTCCCGATCGCGGAGTTTTGTAAACAGCTAACTTGTATACTGGAGGGTGCTCATTTTCAGCTAATGCTTCAAGCACGCTATCTCCCAAACCGCCAACCGGATAATGGTCTTCTACTGTGATTATGGCTTTTGACTGGCGTGCTGCGAGTCTAATCGTTTCTGCATCAATCGGTTTAATGCTATAACAATCTATTACACGAACTTGCGTCCCTTCCTCTGCGAGTAATTTCTGCGCTTCAAGAGCTTCAATCACGGTGATACCTGTAGCGATGATTGTCACTTGTTTATTATTGCTATCCGTACCTCCCATGTCATTCCCGCGAAAGCGGGAATCTTCTATATTTGAAGGATCCCCGGTCAAGCCGGGGATGACAGGAAATAGATGTGTTTTGCTGCCGCCTATCGGAAACTGGTCATTTTCCGTATATAAAATAGGCGTAGGCTCCCTTACAGTCCGTAAGTATACAATTCCATCCCGGTTGACCATTTCCTCAACTAGTTTTTCTGTGGCCACCGCATCTGCAGGCGACAAAACAGTCGAATTTATCAAAGACCTAAACATACTCAAATCTTCCAACACCATCTGCGACGGACCGTCTTTGCCCAATGAAACCCCTGCATATGTGCCGTTAAAAAGAATTGTTACTCCGCTGAGAGGCGCCATTCTTATCTGATCGTAAGCACGGGTAAAAAATGCTCCAAAAGTAGACACAAACGGTAGTAACCCTTGTCTGGACAATCCTACGGCTACGCCTACCATATTCTGTTCCGCGATATACATCTGTAAAAATCTATCGGGAAATTTTTTGGCAAACTGGTCAGTGGCTGTCGAATTTTTCATGTCCCCGTCCAAAACCACTAATTGCGTATATTCTTCGCCCAACCTGGCAACCGCATTACCAAATGCCACCTTGGTCGCCACTTTTTCATCTTTTTGATAAGCAGTCAATTTGTTTTCGATTGTAATGATTTCTTTGTTATGATTATTTTTACCATCCAATCCCGGATTTGGGACAAATTTTATTTTTCCCGGAGATTTCACTGTCCCTTTCATTTTGAAATCAATTTCACCCAATTCTTTTATCCCCGCTGCAAACTCTTCCGGAGTAAGCATTTTGTTATGCCAACCATTTTTATCTTCCCAGGCGCTGATCCCTTTGCCTTTTAATGTTTTGGCGATGATAATAAACGGCCCACCTTGATGTGTAACTGCTTTTTGTAAAGCGTGATCTATTTCAATAAAATTATGGCCGTCGATAACAATCGTTTCCCAACCAAACGCCTTGAATTTTTTTTCATAACGACTGATATCATGTCCGTGCATCGTCTCCTGCGCCTGGCCAAAACGGTTAATGTCAGCAATTGCAATCAAATTGTTCAGTTTATTATTTGCAGCAAAATTAGCTGCTTCCCAGATAGATCCTTCGGCCATTTCCCCATCGCCCAGAAGTACAAATATTTGCGGTAGGCTTTCATAGACAACCCTTCCCTGGAAATGTTTCACCGCATTAGCTTCACCTGCAGCTATTGACAATCCCTGTCCCAAAGACCCTGTAGCTGCTTCAGTAAAACGAAACCTTTTGGTCGCGTGACCTTCCAGCACCGAATCAAACTGCCGGTATGTCAAAAGTTGTTCTTTTGTGATAATTCCTGCTGCAGCATAAAGGCTGTAAAAAAGGGCTGATGCATGGCCTTTGGAAAAAATCAGGCGGTCATTGGCGGGATTTTGGGGATCAGACAAATCCTGTTCAAAATATTTGAAAAAAAGTTCCGTCATCAAATCCACGGCTGAAAAACAGGAAGTCGGATGACCGGACCCAGCTGCATGAGTCATTATGAGGATGTAATATCGGATAAGTCTGGTCAGTTTTTTTAGGTCTGCCAAATCCATATCTATATATTATGAAGTATTCGGCCGTCTGTAAAGATGCTCTATACCCGTCATAGCTGGTTTGTCTGCCGAAGGTAGACTAAAGCTGCTTAGAGGGGTATATGGCCGGAACAAATTCAAGTATGCAGGCTATAAACAATCGTCCTACTTGACAAACAATTTAAAGATCATTCATACTGGAAAATAGCTCATGAAATCAACAACAAAAGTTGCAATTTTTGGATTGGTTGCAGTAGCTCTTCTTTTTGTGGGAGTTATCGTGAGCGTCAAAGAAACTTCAAAACCGGGAACTCCTTTTGACATTCGCGAACGGGCCAGCACTCCAGGTGGATCTGCTACTATCTCGCTGGTTACCGATTCTCAAACGCATTATACAGGTGATGTGTTTCCGGTGAAAGTCATGCTAAATACAAACGGCGCTCCAATTTCCGCAGCCCAATTTCGTTTCCAATATCCGGTGGTATTTACTGTGGGAGTAGCCGACCTGGAAGTTGTTGACCAAAATACTGCTATAAGCGGTATCCAGATAGAATCCAAAGCTGAAATGTTAGGCAGCGGCATGGGACATAATATAAATACTGTAAGTCAAGCCACAGTTGGCGGGATTACTTATTTTTATATTGATTTTTCTGCAATCACTACTGCCATTACCGGATTTACCAACAACAATCCCCGGGAATTGGCAGTGATTACGTTTAAAGTTAATGCTGTTGGCACCAAAGATGTGACTCACGACCCGACCCGCAGCAAAGTTCTCATCAAAGCAGATATAGCCGATCAGGATATCTTGCAAACTATCCCCACCTACACTTACTCACTGGTCGCCGATACCCAGGCACCTACTGTAACAATCACCCAGGGGCTCGATCAGGCTGCTACATCGACAATATCTGCACAAATGTTTACCTGGACCGGAGTTGATAATCCGCCCAGACCGGCAGATACCATCATCCCTTTGACATACTTTTATCGTTTTGATGCTGATGCTTTTACCACAACCACTAATACCACGGCGCAGAAAACTTTGGTTCATGGAACACACATATTTGAGGTTAAAGCCAGAGATCCCAGGAACAATATGTCCGTGCCCACGGTCCCCACTAGTAAACGCAACTTCACCCTTGATCTGCGACCTCACCTTGATACTATATCGCCTACTGCCACCACATCCGGTCAACTGGTCACAATTTCAGGCTACAATTTTGGGACAGTCAAAAATATCGTCCGCTTTAAACAGATACCCAGTAATATCGCAGTTGATTCTACCACCACTAATATCATTTCCTGGACTGATACACAAATAGTTGCTAAAGTTCCCGTTCTTGTCAGCAATGCCAAGGTGTCAGTGATCAAACCCGGGCTTACCAGTAATAATGACTTGGACTTTACCATCCAAACAGTTGTCAAAATCCTCTTCAATTTCCAGGGAATCTCAGTCGACCGCGGACCAAAGCCGGTGAAAGTGGTGGTGAAAAACCCGACTACCTACCGCAATGAATTCGTAAGTCTGATGGCAAGTTGGAGTGTAGCCGATAATTCGTATATGGTGGAAACACCTGCTATATCGACACCTTTTACCACCGCTGCTAATTACTCGGTTTCACTTAGCGACAATGCCCATCTGAGAAAACGCTTTACCCCGCTTACCTTAACCGTCGGCAAATTAAACATCGTTACCAAAAAAGCCGTCACTGACCAGCTAAAAACTGCTGATTTCAATGACGATAACAATCTGACTATTGATGACTTCGGTTTAATGATGGCCAAAGTAACTGCGCTCACAGTGCCGGTCAATGCAAGTAATAAAAAATTTGATTTAAATGGAGATGCTGTAATTGATATCTCAGACATTGGTTTACTTTTAACCAACTATGTAGCACTGGATAACTTTGGCGATCCGGAATAATCTTGAACTTAAATAATGAATGAAAAAGTTGTGTTATTTATTAGTTACGGGCTTTTTTAGTTACATACTTTTTTCCCAAACAATCCCCTCTCATGCGTATGTCGGGGGGGGTGTTGGCAAAGTGCTCCTCAATCCTCCCACCTCCAACTGGCAGGCAGGTCAAACAGTGACAGTTGATGTGTTATTTAACAGTACCAACGTGGTTATTTCAGGACTCCAGACCAAAATAACTTTTCCGGTTGTCGCCAATGACCTTGAAGTTATAAGTGTCACGCCAAACACTGCGCTTTCTGGTTGGACCTTCCCGATTGCCACTCACCAAACTTCTGGAGGAGTTACAAATATTGAAATCATGGGATTAAATATCAGTCCGACTGGATTTGCTACCAATACCAATACTTTGTTTGCTCAATTGACACTCAAACCCAAATACGGATTTACCGCAAAACCATTTCAATTTGACCAGCCACTTTCTAAAATGCTGCGAAAATCTGATGCTACCGATATTTTAGGCACTACTGCAAACGGCAGCTACAATAATACCGGCCCAACTCCCATTTCAACCGTGACGCTGAAAGTAAAATTGGAAGGCATTACCCAACAACGGTCCAATCTGATCATGCAAGTAGTCGCCAAAAGTCCTCCCGCCACCACCCAACAATTTACTCCGGAGTTTGCTGCAGATTCAGCCGGAATATACACAACTACAACCCTCATTGACCAACTCCTACCAGGTAGCTATGATTTTTTTATCAAGAGTCCGATCCACTTGCGCCACAGTTTTCCCGGAAAAACTTTGCTAGATGGGGCAAATACGGTTGATCTCACCGGTTTTCCGCTTTTAGCAGGTGATGCTTATGGAGACAACAAAGTAAACGGCTTGGATTACGGATTGTTCACCAAAGAATTTAGCCCAACCGGACCATCAACAGGCAGCCGAGCTGATTTTGATTTTGATGCGGATGTAGACGGAAATGATTTTAGATATATTGGAAATAATTACGCTCAGGTAGGAGATGAATTATAATTTATGAGCTTTAATAAAAAAATTGCGGTAATTTCCTTTTTAATTTTACATCTTCTAGCATCTGCAGCACTACCTCAATCATCTGTAGCTTATTCCGCCGGCGGAGCAGGGACACTCACCATTTTACCAGCCAATATTACAACAATTTCCGGATCCTCCATATCGTTTGATGTGATGTTCAATACCGGCGGTCAAGCCATATCAGGAATCGCGATGCGGTTGCTTATCCCTGTAACTGCGGATGATCTGGAAGTCACTGCCATCACGCCAAATACTACTCTTGGCTGGTCATTTCCCGTCACTTCACACCAAACCGAAGGCAGTAACATCCAGGTTGATGTGATGGGGCTGATCACCTCAGTCAGCGGTTTTACTGCAAGCACAAATACCAAACTGACTACTATCACTATTCAAACAACCAGAACCTTTGCTCCAAAAAACTTGGCCTTCAGTTCGGCGCAGACCAAAATGACCCGGAAATCTGATGCGTCAGACATTCTGGGAAGTATGGGAACAGCTACTTTGAGTACGGATCAATCAGGCTTGGTACCCGCCTCACCGGGAACTGGAAGTTACTATGTTGCTGCGTCACCACAATCTAGTCCCGGTTTGCCATATTTACCCGCTAATCCCGGAACAACTACTCTCACTCCGCGGGTTACACCGCTTACAAGCGCTATTCCAAATGAAATTACCGGTGCTTCTGAATCAAATCAAATCAAAACCCCGCCTATTTCTGAACCGGTTGGCATAAGTGAGACTCCCGGCAAACCGTTGCTTTCTTTTGTATCACCCCAACTCATTGTCCTTGGCTTCCTGAGCCTTCTGGGAATTGTCGTGGCGGTTCTCCTTCTCAAACGTTAAAGCATCCCATTCTATACCCGTCTTACGCTGGTTTGCAACCTAAAAGGTTGCAATAGCAGCTTAGAGGGGTATATGGCCGGAACAAATTCAAATATGTAGGCTATATCAAGTCTTCAAGTTAAACTCTAATGAACTTCTCGATATTTTTTATAAACTATTCTTACTGCATCCGTCAGCTGACGGATCAGTATAGAATGCGTTATGGCCTCACAAATTCAAGTAAGTTGGCTATATTCACCATAGTTACTTTTGATTTATATATTTTTTCAAATTCTCTGGCACCTCTGCTCAATTTTCCCAATCCGAATTTAAACTCCCATGCAGCAATTTTTTGTCCGGAAACTTCTAAATAATCAACTTCCGCTCCGCTATATGATCTCCAGAAGAAGTTATTCACCGGACTTCTCAAATTTACCTTTCTTTTCATCCTCTCCATAAATAAAAGGTTTTCCCACACCATTTCAGCATCCATCCTCAATGCGATATCATTAAAATCTCCGATCAACGCATTCCTTATCCCCAAATCCACGAAGTAAACTTTGTACCTGCGCCCGATTTCCCTTCTTGGATTTTTTGAATATGGATATAATCTTTTTATTACATAAGCCTTTTCCAAAACATCCAAATAAGCCACTACTGTTTTCCTGTCAATTTTTAATCTGTTTGCCAGCTCATTCTCATTCATTTCCGAGCCAATTTGATAAGCCAATGCCCGAGTCAAATCCCTAATTCTCTGGGGATTTCTGATTCCGGAAAATGCCAATACATCTTTAAATAAATAACTCTCCACAATGCTATCCAACAATATTCTTTTTAATTCTAATTTTGGTTGCAAATAAACTTCCGGGTAGCTTCCATATAACATTATATGCGGCCAAATAAAGTCTGCTGTCCTGGCGTTTTCAAATCCTCTCAACTCTGTAAGCCCCGGTGGATATAGAATAAAATCCACATATCTTCCCGTCATCGCATCACTCATTTGGTTTTTAAGTTCAAAGCTTGATGAACCGGTTGCCACCAGCTTTAGTTTCGGAAAATTATCATAAAGTATTTTAAAAGTCAGTCCGGCATTAGTCAGCTGCTGTGCCTCGTCGACCAACAAACAATCCAAATCCCGGACCAATCTGCTCAATTCTGTTAAAGAATTGTTATCTACTACACTCATATCTTCTGCCAAATCACAATTCAGATATCCCACCTTCATACCGTCTGTTTCAAACTTGTTTTTTATAGCTTTCAAAATAGTTGTTTTCCCTGCCTGGCGAGGTCCTATTATCAATGCTACTTTTCGTAATTCTTCCAAGCTGTTAACCACCATTTCTTGTATCAATCTGGGGATCATAATCCCAATTATAATACTAATAATGTGATTTGTCAATATTAACTTCGAAGAGAGCTCACAGAGTGAATTCAGTTTTCCCCAATGTCATCCTCGTGAAAACGAGGATCCGGATTCCCGGTCAAGCCGGGAATGACAAGTTTTCGGGAAGAACTGAATTCACTCCGTACAAACACTTGCATTTACCGAAATTTATGCTACACTATGGGACTTATATGCCAAACAAATTTGAGATTGGACTTGATTCGAGTGCGGCAGCCAGATTCCAAAACGGCGCCCAACCCAAAGATCACACCAAATTTACAGTAGGTAAACCTACTCCACTTCCCCAACCGGAAATGTCTTTTGCAATGTCCTCAGGTAGTACGCAAGGAATGGGATTATTTATTACAGAAATGAATTCAAAGGAGTTTAAAATAGCACGCGGTTTACATAATCGAGTTATTAATATTGTTGATATGATCGTTGTTAAGACAGAAAAAGGTAAATTGAGTTTGTGTGTTATGACCATTGACGACATATTTCGTCTAAGAGAAGTTTTTGACGATAAAAATTATGTAGAAAATGACGCTCTTAAGAGAGCTTTGAAAAAAGCATTAACAGAAAAATACATGGTTGAAATTGGTAAGAAATTAAAGGAAAAATTTGGTAATACTAAACTTAATACACTGGAACAAAAATGTGTCATACTTAATATGGCAGCCTCAAAGTCCCCTCAAGATATAGCAGATAACATAGCAGCTATCCGGAGTATGTCAGAAGAACAAGCAGGATACATTTTGCTACAATTTGGGGAAACTATGGGCTCCATACATGGTGCTACTGGAGACACTGGTGAAATGAGACTGACTCAAAATCAAGATATTTTAAAAGCTTTATTTGGGGAAAATGAAGACGTTGAAGGAGACTAAAACTCCACACAATATGTTAACTCTGCTGCTTATTAAATAATCCCTATGCCGCGAAAAGAATCTCCAATTTGGACCCTCGAACAAATTGCCTATTTTGAGGGTGTTTCTGCCAGGCTTCGCACCCCTAGTCATCTCTTTCCGGAAGGCGAAGTGGCTACTGGCGTGATGGCCATGATTGCTGATTGGATGGGTATTAATCCTGATCTCGCGGCTTTGTATAGATACGGAAAATTAAAACTTCCTAAAGATGAGGCAACTCTTTTATGCATCAAACCCTGGTCAGACAATTTAGGTCAAATCAAATATGCAGTTACCGAAGGTCGTACATTAGCCGCGCTTTCAGATGACGACCTTGATCGCTTTGGAGAATTAGCCTTAAATATTGCCACAGCTCATTCCTTTCGTACTGATACACTGACGTGTTATACCGCTTATGCTGAACGCGATTCCTGATTCGCAGTATACTACTACCTTAAACCCGACCATAACTCCGACTTTTGGAACCCCGGCCGGCTGGACCTGGCTCCTCAACAAAAGTAAATCTAACCCTGTTCAACTTGGGAGCAGGACTTACGCAGTCATCCTGATCCGTCAACTGACGGAGAAGGATCCAGCGCGTAAGCGCATTTCAAAACGCTTCGCATAACTCCAACCTGGGGGGTTGAATTGTATTTTTATTTTGTCACGGTCCTCCCGAGTATTTCAGCTTGCTGACGGAAATATGTTTTCAGTTCTTTGAGGCTGAGCGGTTTGATCATCCGCGGAAGTTGCTCAAAAGCATCAACTTGAAGCAAATCGCTTCCCAATATGAGAGGATCAAAATCCATCCCAAATTTTATTCTCACCCCTTCACGCAGATCCCACAACGAAAATTTTTGCAGCAAATAGTAAAGGTCTACAAAATCTTTGACTTCCGTTCGTCTGGTAACCGTTTGAATTTTGTTTACGGCGATATCCAATAAACTATCTACACGAATATCTTTATAGTTGGTAGTTGCCTCAAGTTGGGAGTAGGGATAATACCCAAAATCTACTTTTAATAGTTGATTACCAAAATAAAGCTTGACCCGAAGTACAACTTCAATAAATTCCGACACAAAAGTAAACCTGTGCTTCCGTGACCATTCCGTAAGCAATGTGGTCAAAACTACGGGATCAAAACGTTTTTGACTAAAAAAATCAAGATCTTCAGAGTACCTATGTCCATAATACAGATGACTCAGTACCGTGCCTCCAGTGAAGTAAAACTCTTTCTTAAGAAACGAATTCTGATTTACTTCATCCAAAATGATTTGTTGTTCTTCGGTGAAGTCAGGCATTTTCCCCATATGAGAAGCTCCATTAAGCGTTTTCGTCTCGGCAACATATCTAGTTTGTCCCAGTTTTTTTTAACCTCAGCAAGAGGTATCTTTTCCCCTTTGTCAAGGCCGTCGTTAATCATCCGCGCGAGAATTTTGAGCCGTCCCTGCGGAGTTTTTTTGAGCTCATTGATGTCATAGTCCCAAATAAATACCATACCGCTATTATACACCTTTTAATTCCGCTATTGCTTCTGCTATCCGCCGGGAATTTTTTTGATAAAGATAACTCGTGGACACGAGCCTGGTAGCTCCATTTGCAAAAACCTGAGGCGCGGTCTGTTTGTCAATCACGCCATCGACTTCAATCGGCATGT
>CAYHKY010000028.1:0-12909 GCA_964357355.1 uncultured Gammaproteobacteria bacterium
CCCACCTTAAGTAGTGCCAGAGGTAGAGGAAATTAAGCTGCATACCATAGGTTACAAAATAAGCGAACAGAGTGTCGATGATGGACGTATTGATATAAGCGGGGTTAGTTAGGTAGTGCAGCCCGTAATAAAGCGCAAGTTGAAATTTGCCCAGAGGGGACAAATTGTGTATGACCCCTTTGGGAGCCGAATTTTTGATGCCGCAATGCCCCCATTTGAATTCCTCGTTTTCCAGTGTATTGCCGCGGCAATAAATCATCAGGTCGATCCCGGTTTTTCGTTTGACATCTTCGGCATAATATTCCGCCTGTTTGTCGCCGGCCATAAAGAGGGGGATCATCCCCAAATCAGGTTTTGCGAGCCAGGCTGTGACGTTTTTTCTGATGTTGGCCCGCTTGTATTTGATATTTGCGGAGACAATGATATGTTCAACTCCCAGTTTGCCGGTAATCCGTGCTTGGTTCCTGCGGGCCAGGTCAGTCACCATGCCCCAATCGTAAGTATAGGCAACGGGAGTTAATTTCAGGGATTTTTTGATCAGATGCAGTCCGTATGAGCTATCCCTGCCGCCGCTGAATGCCACAATACTATCGCCTACCGTGCTTTTGATTTGATATTTTTCCAATAATTGTCTCAATTTGTCCGTTCCCAAAACCTGCGGTTTTTTGAAGTTCAAACAGTAGCTGCAGACTCCCGAATCATCAAATCTGATGAGAGGCATCGTCACCGGCAGGATGCAGCGGGTACAACGGCGGATCCGGGAAATGGCCTCCGGATCAAGTGTGTGTTTTTTAAGATTTTTCAGGGAATTGAGAGATCCGGAAAACATGACAGGCTGCAGAGTATTTTTGTCAGCGATAATCTCCCGGATTTGTTTTAGAGTCTTGGTAGGAGCGTGTTTTTGGGGTCCCGCCGTAATTTTACCCAAATTGAATTTTTCTAAAAGCAGCCGGTCCGGTGTAATCAAAAACCCTGAATTTGCGTCTACGTGCTTTACAGGTAATGGTTTTTGACTCAATTTTTTGGAGACCGTATTTACGATATACCATTCGGAAGCAAAGATGACAACCTGTTTTTCCAGACTTCGAGCTAAATAGAGGGAACCGGTATTGGTCGAGAGAATTACAAAAGGATACCGGGCATGGACGAAGGCCAGGGAAGCAGCCCCTTCCAATTCCCTATATGCCATTTGCACAGCCAGTTTAAGAGGTAATTCCTTTGCAAAATGGTCGATGAGGCCGAAAGCTGCTTCAGTATCCAGCGTTATTTTCCGCTGTAACTGCGGAAATTTTTGCCAGATTTTCCCATCGTTGACGATGATGCCGTTGTGTACACCGACTACGTTGCCAGAGCGCACAGGTTGGTTATTGGTATTGTCACATGCAGCGCCATTGGTAGCCAGGCGCGAGTGTCCGATAATGGCTTGGCCCAAGGATTTGCGGTCGGGAGAAGAAATAAATGAATTAAGTATTTGTTTGTATACGATAGACTTAATAAATTTGTTGCTGACAGTAGATTCTTTATAATAAGAAATAGTTTTATTGACCAAGGTGATTCCGGTTGCTTCTTTTCCTCTGGAGGCTGACAACTCAAATAAAGAATTCGCTAAAGAGATAATTTGGGATTTTTCGAGTTGGCTTTTTGGGCCTAGGACGATGCCGAATATACCACACATAGTTATTATTATAACCCTTCGTCCAAAACGGTTAATTCATCAGGTTTATAAAATCTGAAGCGGACAAGAGTCAAAATGGCGATAATGCCGTCCCAGATGTTGATTTTTTTCCCCTGGTGCTTATTTCGCGGGATATAGCCTATCGGCACCTCCGTAATTTTAAATTTATTAATCAGAATTTGGGCGGTGATTTCAGGCTCAAAATCAAAACTGACTGATCTTAAGTGAAGTTTGGCAGCAACCTTGGCTGTAATAACTTTGTAAGCTGTTTCCATGTCTGATAAACGTGAACCATAAAGGATGTTGGTGAGAGTTGCCAGGACCCAATTGGCGATAACCGTGACGATCCCGATATTTGAATTGCCGTTTAGAAACCGAGAACCGTAGACTACCTCAGTTTCCTGGTTAAGAATAGGTCCAAGCAAATTGGGATATTCCCGGGGATCCAGTTCCAAATCAGCATCCTGAATAATGAAAATGTCTCCGGTTGCAAGTTTTAAACCCATGCGGACGGCTGCCCCTTTGCCGATATTGATGAGGGACAAATGGGCTTTTACCAGCCGGGGATTATTTTTTTGCTGTTGTGTGACAACTTCGCGGCTGCCGTCTGTGGATCCGTCGTCGACTATGATGATTTCTTTAGCCAGTCCCGGAGGCAGTTTGAGCATTATTATGGATTCTATGACAAGGCCCAGTGTGCGCTGTTCATTGTAAACCGGGATGATGATCGATAGTTTTTTCATTTGGCGATTTTTTTAAGAACTACATCATTAAACATCTGCTCATGGAGTGCGAAATATACTATTTCATAATTATACCGGTTGCAAAATTCATTGACTGCTTCAACCACTCCGTATTTTGACTTTACCTGATGGTCATAAAAAATATAATCGTTCAGAATAATTAATCCCGTGAGTTTGACTTTCAGTCTGGCAGCTTCCAATTCCCGGCTGACGGTGTGATAAGTATGATCGGTGTCAATATATACCCAATCGAAGTAGCGTTCGGGAAATCCCTTGATGATGTCAGATAAATTACCGACGTGAAATATAAGTTCAGAGATTTGTATTTGCGAAAATCTTTTTTTTGCGGCGTCTATATATTTTTGACTTAAATCAATTAAGTGAAATTTTTGGGGTTGAGTTATTGAAATAATTTTTTGGCTATAATCGCCTTTTTCAATTCCGATTTCAGCACAAATTGCATGGTTAGGTAACAGGCGGAGCAGTTCTGTCCTGTTTTCAATAACTTGACAATTTTTAATGTGCTTTTGTTTTAGGAGGATTGCACCCCGATATCTGACAAATCGTACAATATCATATCCCAACAGGTTGATTATCCTTTTGCAGATTAGTTGGCCGGTAGCATAAATTGCAGAAAAAGTCATTTCATCAGTTGACTATTTAGTTTTTATGTTAAAGTTTCAAGTATGAAGATTATCGCTTATAGTAACATAATTTAATTACACTATTTACCAAAATAAATGAGTATATCTAGCCAAATATCATTAAGTTTCTTTATGCCGGTTTACAATGAAGAAGATAACATTGTCCCAGCTATAAAATCGGCATTACTCATACTTGAAAAGATTACGAATAATTTTGAATTGATATTAATAGATGACGGTTCAACTGATGATACCATTATTAATATTCAACTACTTGCCGAAAAAGATAAACGGATTAGATTAATACGACATAAATTTAACTTAGGTTACGGGCGGGCGCTTCGAACCGGTATTGAATCTTCAACCAAAGAATTTACATTTTACACAGATTCGGACAATCAGTTCGACATCTCCAGTCTCCCTTTAATAATTATGAATTTGAAACCCGATACAATGATTATTGGTTTCCGAATTAATCGCCGGGATTATTGGCAGCGTCTGCTTATCAGTCGAATTTATGGTTGGTTTGTTCATTTTCTTTTTGATATAGACGTACAGGATGTTAATTGCTCATTTAAACTTTTTTCTACCGATTTGTTTCGTAAGTATCCGCTTAAGTCAAATACTGTCTTTATTGATACGGAAATGATTATCAAAGCGAAGCATGCCGGTATAGGTATATATCAAGTACCCGTAAAACATCATCGCCGGAAAACAGGTATAAGTAAATTTGAGTTAGGAAAAAAGGGGATGATGATGGTGATCCATCCCCTCAAAGTTATTGAGATAATCGGAGAAATTATTTACCTTTTTCCTTCGCTTTCAGGTTTCTCCAAAACCACAAGTATTGACAATCCGAACGGGAAACGAACTGCATTAAGAAAATAAACCTCTGAAGAAAATATTATTTTGAGAATGCCATTTAATGGTTCCTTTGTTTCCTGATTATTAAATAGACCATGACGTTTAAACAATTTATTAATAAGTTTTACTAAAATTATTCCGGGGAATAAAAAGGAATTACAATAGCCTAAATATTTTACAGTAAACCCCGCTTTGATACTGATATTATTGAATTCGCTGGCAGTATAGCGTTTGAAATGATGATTCATTCGGTCATGATCATCATAAAGCCACATATATGCCGGACTTGTAATTACAGCAATACCGCCGGGATTCAAAATACGATAGACTTCACTGAGGACTTTTTTTTCATCTTTGACATGTTCAATCACGTCAAATAATGTCACGCAATCAAATTTATTGGATGCATATTGTAATTTGGTAACATTCCCGTAACGTACATTTGTTAAACCGCGTCGACGGGCAAGATATAGTGCGTAGCGGGATGAATCAATTCCAATGGCATTACCTATTTTTGATAATTCGGCAAGTGTTGCACCAGGACCGCTACCTATATCCAAAATATCCGGACGAATGACTGGGGTGAATTTTCTTACAAAATGGAGTTGTATCTTGCGGATTCCCAAGGACCACCAATGGTATTTTTCCAAATCATAAAAAAGTTTATGTAAGTGTTTTTCCATTTACGGTCAAGTATACTAAATATGCAGGGTTCTTTTGCTGAATATAAAATTAATTATTTCAGTGTGTATTGAGGATGATTAAATATATAATCGGCAATTGCGCGGGCTAAAACGTGGTTGCCGAGGGGAGTCAAATGGCCATCGGCAGGAAAAAAAAGCGGTTTTTCATCGGTTTTTTTGAAATTATCAATCGTATTTAATAGTGATATATCATGATTTGCACTGAATATTGCAACACTTTCAAATACGTTTGTTGAATAGGTTTTCCCAGTTTGGAATCCCCAATAAGAACGCCCCGGCCATTCGTCGCCGTTGACCAGAAATCCAAAAGGGTATAACACTACCAATACTTCAGCCTGTTGGGCTTGTGCCAGCGATTTAATTTGTAAAAGCGTTTGATTTAATTGATTTACCAGGCGGTCTTTTTCAATATCGGGGATATCGCGCATTATGTAAAATACATCCTGGTCAATATTTCCTATATCCGTTCCGGGTAAATTGTAAAGCCGCGAGTAAGTCAGATATATATCTCTGATCCGGCGATATATCACAAGCCTTTGGGGAATGGTTATAATTTTATGTAGCAAAGTGTCAGGATTTTGACCTGCTACGGCGATTATTTCATTTTTTTCATTTACCTTGGCAATTTGCATATATCTATTTTCATCAAAAAAATCAATCAGACTCATATTAATGATTATCAAATCCGGTTTGATTTGCGTACCCTTTTTTTTGAGCAGTAGGTATTCGAGTATTGGAGAAGCACCCTGTATTCCGGCATTTATGACTTCATATTTTTTCTCCGGTTTCTGATTATTATTTAACAAATTTTCCAGTTGGCGGCTGACAGCATCTTCAATTCGGACACCTTTGCCTTCGGTAAAAGAATTTCCCAGCATGAGAATCCGATAAGTCCCGGGAGTTTTGGCTGACTCAATTTCCCGGTCTCGAAAGCCCAACGAATTGATGTTATAGTCAACCTGCCGATCTGCTGAAAATTGCGCGCAGGTAGAATTGGGTTTAAAAGTGTGGTGTAGTACCGGATCGTATGTATAACAATTGCCGGAAACAGGCGTAGGATTTTGGATGCGCAGGATGACTTCTGCCGATATCAGCACCGCCGCGCATATACCAATTGATAACACTATTATCCGCATAAGACAGCACCCATCATAAATGAAAAAAAAATATTTGTCGATTTTCACTATTTGCCTCTTAGGTTTGGGTTTGCGGGTGTGGGGTGTACAGTTTGGGCTTCCCCGTTCCGCCACAAGCGACGAGTTGGAAACGATGTATCACGCGTTTGTGATTGCCGGCAAAGGCACTAGCGGACTCTACCAAGGTTATGCGATTCTGTCCGATTATATCAGCCTGGCTTTATTGGGAGCGGTTTATTTATTTGTGCGGCTTACTTCGCAAATAAATTCGGCTGACGAATACTTCCGTTTGTTTTTTAGGGAAGCGCATTATTTCCTTTTGGCAGGACGGGTTATTTTTGCCGGAATTAGCGGTCTGCTGATTTTAACCACTTGGAAATTTACCCAAAAATTATTGGGAGCCCGGGAATCCTTGGCGGCTGCATATTTTGTCGCAACTTCGTTTTTGGGAGTAACAACAGGCAGATACATCAAAGACGATACTCTGGTAGCAATTCTGTCTGTTACCTCCCTATATTTATGTCTTAACAAAAAAAATATATTGGCAGGATTTTGTTTGGGTATCGCAGTTGCCACCAGGTATTATCCGATCGGAGTTTTGGCCGGTTTTTGGATCCTTACGGGTAAAAATTGGCAGGCAATATCGCGCTATTTGGGAGGTTTAACGATTGGAATATTACTTACTAACCCGCTGATTCTGGTTGATTTCCGGAGTTTTTACAACGGGTTTAGCCAAACATCCGGATATCTTGCCGAAAATTTTGTTTATGCCAATGTCGGTCAGCGAATTGCGGGAAGCCTGACGGATATCATTTGGGATGGCTGGGGAAATATGCCGGCGATTTTATCGATTATCGGCATCGCGTATATTGTGAGGAGACCCGGAAAAAATAAAATTCTCCGGGCGATGCTTGCCGCGGCAACTGTCACATTAGCGTTGCTCCTGTTAGTCGGAGCGGAGTTTCCGCGTTTCGGAATCATTCTGTTGCCATTTTTGGCTATTTTTAGCGGCGTCGCACTTCAATATATTTTTAAGGATTGGGCAATATTCCGAAATACTCCCATTTTCATATGCGTTCTTTTAATTATCTCATCACAAAACTTGCTGCGAATTATCAAATACACCCGATTGACCTTGGCTCCGGATACCAAAGTCGCCGCCCAAAAATGGATTGAAGAAAATGTTGCCGCAAACAAAGTCATTGTCAACGAAGGTTACATCAGCCCGACCGGAATGCCTGTTTTAGGAGTTCATTTATATCCGGAAACATCTGTAGTGCAAATGCAGATCGATAAATCTCCGGGTCGGGGTGAACGGATGATGTGGGATATATTTCAACATCAAGCGGTTTCACACCAGCGTTTTAATATCATACCCGCACATCTTCTGAATGAGTATTGGGACAATGCAAACGGGGAGTTGACAGAGGTTGATCCGCAAAAATGGCAGGAGTCGGCAGATTATTTGGTGATCAATGATTGGGTCCGTCCGCACCTTTTTGACGGGGAAGTTGCCAAGTTGGAGAGTTTTGGAAACTGGGAATTAACCGCTAAATTTCAGGGGTATCCAATGCTTAAATTTGACCCACACAATTGGCGTTATGATTGGCAAGCGATCGATCAGGTTAAATTTTTCCAACCCGAGATCATGTTTGGCCCTAGAGTAATCGTTTACAAAAACACTTTATCGAAAAAATCACAACCGTAAAAAATCGCTGTTACAAATTGCTTATATGTCGGTAATTCTAAAATTATTCCGGGTATTTTCAAAATATTTAAAATTGGAACAACACAATTGTCTATTCGAACTGCTTGTGCTAGCGGTTTCATTGACCATGCAAATTATGCTGGTGGTTATTTTTATCAGTGGCGCTTTGTATACTTACAATTCCGATTTATTTATTGATAACGGCCGCTATTTTTTCCGGCCGGAATTGGAAACTTATATATATCTGGGTTTGTCAGGAATTTTTATCGGGATGTCTTTATTAATCGGCAGTTGGTTTATAAAGTGCAAAATGATACCGGACAGATCAGTTCCGCATCAGCCACTTTTCTTTACGGATCTGATTATAGCGGTAGGTATGTTGGTATTGATGCTGTTCAACGTCTGGTTGATTGTTTTTAGTAAATTACTATTTGGACAACCGTCAGGAGATCTGTCCATCGGGACAATCATAGATATGCGGTTAACTATTTTATTATTCCCCCCGGTTTTAACAATTATATATTATATTTTACGGTTACTCCGTACCGGTAAATTTCAAAAAATAACTATTGCGCCGGATTTTTTTTCACCCCCCAAATCCATATTGAAATTCCGGTTTTGGGAAATTGTGATGATGGCAATAATTTTTTTGTTAGTCTATCGTGGAGGCTTTGCGCAACTAACAGGACAAATTTTTCTGAGGGACGGATTTTGGCACTGGGACGGGTTTATAATTCGTCCGGCTTTGGCGTTGATTCACGGACAAATTCTTGGCCGGGATACATTTATTCAATACGGCATTGGGTGGCCGCTGGTTTATGCATTCCTCAATAATTTTGTTCCTATATCCTACAAACTTATATTAAATGTAAGTTTGCTTTACGCGGGTTTTTACCAGTTGGGAATTTATTTGTTGCTGCGGAAGCTTGTCAACCGCGGTTGGGCGGTATGGGGGACGTTGCTGATGATTTTTCTGCAATTTTATCTCAAAAGTTTTCCTACCCTCATGATATATCCGAACTCATCGCTACTGCGTGCACCATTGGATGTCTGGTTTTTTCTGCTACTCTGCATTTGGCTGAAAAAATCCCGTAAAATATGGTTTTATGCACTTTCCGCAGTCGCCGGGTTGGCAATTGTTTTCGAGTTCGATACGGGAATGTATTTGTTGGCAGTACTGTTTCTAATAATAATAAACAATTTACAGGAATTGCGGGTCAAAACCGCACAGGCATTTTTCCAATTTGGCGGCTTGGGTGCAATCGTAATTTCAATTTTTGGCCTGAGCATTTATCGAGCAGCCGGATCGCATATATTCAACAAATCATATTGGCAGGGACTTTTCGAAGGAATTTATTTGTACAGCCGAGGTGTTTCACCCTTGCCTTTTTCAATGGCGTCATTTAGTTCGATTATATTGTTTACAGCAGTTGTGTCATTATATCTGTTTTTGATCGGCCTTTATTATTTACACGGGAGTACTAAGCGATCATTCACTCTGAAATTGCTTTCTGCCATTAGTTTATATGGTCTGGGACGGATGCTGATATTCGTAAGTCGGACGCATATTGCCAATATTTTGCAACCGCTTTTTCCTTTTTGGATTATCACCACCTATTTATTTTTTTTATTCCACAATTTTCTCTTGCAATTAGCGAAATCAAATCCGCCAGTGATCCAAGGGTTCACCAGGCAAATACCCAAGTTCATGAGTCTTGGATTAGTATTTTTAATACTAATGAGTGACTCAGGCGGGATTTATCCGCATTCGCTTATGAAAAGCACCGCAAATCCAACAACTACGAACGACTGTTTATTAAAAAATATTCCAGATGTGTGCGGCTTGTCACCAGTTAATCAAAAAGTCATAAGCCAGTATTTACTAGTCACGGAAAAAATTAATAAGCTCATGGGTAGCGGCAAACAAGTTGCGGTGTTTGACGATTGGGATAGCATAATTGCTTTGGGTACAGACAGTTATCCAGTTTTTCGTTATCGGCCTGTTGACATCATGACCAAAAAACAGCTTGAAGATGTCAAAACCCAGCTGCTTGTGATGCGCCCTGAATATGTAGTGATTCGGCAAGCGCCCAAAGTTCGTCCCGATGCGTGGAACGGTATGGTATCGGTTTTGGCGAAGTATTATCAACTGACAGAACAGGTTGATATTTATCAAATCTGGAGCAAAAACCGATAATTTTTTAGAGCCGGGAATTTTGGGGGAAACATGATGAAAAAGATTTTTTATATTCTCAACCGCTTTGTCTATAAAATTATCGGACCCGCTGCCTCAACGCGTTTGGCTCACGGGTTTGTCGGAAATTTGGCATTGCGAATTATATTAGCCCGGTCAAAGCCCAAAATTTATGAATTGGATCATGGCATCAGGTTGAAGTTGTCTCCAAAACAAGCCCTGCATTTAGGCGTTTTACATCTGGGGACCATTAATCCTCTGGAAACAAAACTATTAGGGATTATCCTTAAAAGGGGAGGAATAGTTTTCGACGCCGGGGCATATGTCGACGGCTGGTACAGCCTGATAGCTGCAAAGTTAGTTGGTTTTGCGGGTCATGTATATGCGTTTGAGCCAAACCCAAGGATTTATAAACAACTAAAACGGAACATAGCTCTTAACGAAGCGGATAATATTACCCTGGAAAAACTGGCCTTATCAGATAACTCCCAAATTACAAATTTCTATGACGGCGACATGGCCAGTTCACTAAGTATTTCTCAAGCGTCAGATTTCGGGGACAATTTCCGGGCGAAATCTTATGTGATAAAGACTACGTCACTTATCGATTACATAAAAAAACACCGCATCAGCCATGTTGATCTTATAAAACTTGACATCGAAGGGTCGGAATATAGAGTGCTAAAAGCAGCCAGAAAGTTGTTGATCAAACGTGATGCGCCGGATCTGTTGGTTGAAGTAGTCAGTGAATTTTTAAAGCAGGACGAAGATTTATTATTTAAACTTCTAAATGGAGTCGGTTACCAAGCATATTCGATACATCCCGCGGGATTAAGATTATATACGCAAGGCTTTGACGTCGGCCGGACTCTGAACATCTTTTTCACCAAAAAACAATCCGTCGCAACATCCGTAGATTACGGAAAAATTTCCTGAATTACCGCGAAATATGCTACTATAACCTACATACATTAATTTGTTCCGGCCATATACCCCTCTAAGCTGCTTTTGCAACCTTTCAGGTTGCAAACCAGCGTAAGACGGGTATATAGTTTTATGCGAAAACTTACAAATTTAGGATTGCTTCTTCTATCCCTGACAGTTCATATTTCGCTGATTGGATTTATATTCTTCGCACTTTTGACGATAACCAACTGGTACTTGCAAAAGATACCTCTCTTGGGCGTTGATTTACATAACACCATCACCTACGTGTCTTATTTAAAACGGCATTTTATGTTGCCGGTAAACGGCTTTAAGGATATCTGGTTTACGGGAGTTCCATTGTATAAGGATACGCTGCTTTTGCATTATTATTTTATTTTACCGCTGACTCAATTTTTTTCCGTTTTAGACGCAGTCAGATATTATGTGGTAGGCAGTATTTTTGCCTTCGGCATTTTCACTTATTTGCTGCTTTTCAGGCTGTCAAAAAATCATTTAGTTGCAGCAGGTATTACTTTGTTGACCTTATTCTCCAGCGGTTACTACGGCTCGCTCGTGTGGGGAGGCAGTTTGCCGTATTTTTCAACACAACCTTTTTTACCGCTGGTTATCTTGCTTCTGGTCATGTATCTGCAAACCGGCAATCGGGGTTGGTTTGCGGCTGCGGCACTGGCCACAGGCGTCGCTTTTACCGGACATCCTTTACTTACGGGAACATTTATTATTCCACTCGCCATACTTTTGCTTATTTTCGGATCTCCCAAAATACCCATAAAACTGCTATCCAGATTTGTCCTGACCGTTGTATTTTTGCTGCTTTCGATAATCGTGAGTTTTAGGGTTACGGGAAGTTTGATCAAGACCGCTTCGAATATTTTTACAGCTGCAATTTCGCTTACCGGTAAGACGACGCAAAACCTCACCCAAAAAATCGGTGGGGAGGAAAGTGTCAGCGCTCCGGTAGATGCGGTCAGCCAGTATTTTCGGGGAATGGTGAATAAGATTCCGGAATATACCAATCCCTACTTGTTTTTCTTGTTAGGTGCCGGATTTGCGATGTTTATCTTATTTTGGATTTTCAGACGGGACAAACGCAAAATCATGGAAATCTTTCCGTATATTATTTTCGGTATATTTGTCTTTGGACAGATAGTAGTCAACGCGTATGGTAATTCTTTGCTTTATCAGGGTTGGTACCGCCAATTTTGGCAAGTACCTATCACTTTGGCTCTTATATGCGCAGTTTGTTTTGGTAATGCGCTTGGAAGTATTGCGGGGAAAAAGAAATTGGCTTTTGGGATGCATGTAGTGGTGGGGATTTTGGTAATCGGCGGATCATGGTACGGATACATGTCCACAAAATCAAAAGTATTGGATACGATTGATTTGTCATCATCGCCGGCTTCGGCATTTCCGGAAAATTTAGAATTGGTAAGTGATAATGCGGAGCGGAACAAACTGCATAAATCTTTTTTACCTTCATGGCTTACACCAAATGCCAAAAATTACCGGGTATATGAATCTGATGCGCAGGTAAATGTCTGGTGGAACAGCGCCTATGATATTCCGCTTGCAAAAGGTTACATCGATCCGCCTGTTGGCACGTCGATGATGGGGAATATTTTTCTGGTAGACCAATCGCTAACTGGCGAAGGATTAGTGAAAAATTTCCAGTGGGAGGAAAGTGATGCCAAAAACATGGCCTTATTTTATCTTGATTGGTACGGTATAAATACGCTTGAAGGCGGACATTTGAGTCAATCCGCAAATCTCGCCCCGTCAGAGTATCTCCAGCTTCCCGAAATTATTGAAAAAAAAGAACAGGTTGACACTTGGGGTGTGGTCAGACAGTACGCGACTGCAGACGGACGGCCTGAGCCGATATGGGACATCAAACAAAACTTATTTTATTATAAATTTGCTGACAGTGTCACGTCTCCCATATTGTCTGCCCGAAATACTCCGGCAGTCGGATTTTTTACCGATGCGGAAGGATTTGAATATTTTATCCGGATGTTGGGAGCCGAAAACCTGAATTCGAAATACCTGATACCATTGAAGATTTCAGAGCCGTTGGAATCAATTTCCCTGGACACATTAAAAGAATTTCCGGCGATAGTTCTTTATAACTACCGTTACCGCAGTAAATCCACAGCTTTTAAACTTCTCGAAGAGTACGTCAAAAACGGCGGGCACGTATTTATAGAAACCGGTAGCAACAGTCCGGAAGGGGAAAGTACCAATTTGCCGGACTTTTTCGATTCGCGAATAATTTTATCCTCCACATCGGTGATGT
>CAYHKY010000028.1:12919-17885 GCA_964357355.1 uncultured Gammaproteobacteria bacterium
AACGCGTAAAGTGATGGAATCGTCATGGGACCTGGAAATTGGTAGCGGGACTATAATCGACGGGATTGAAACCGATCAATTTGGACCGCCCGAATACGAAGGTTCGGGATGGAAATTTTCAGTTGCCGGCGATTTGTCGGCAAATGCAAATGTGCTTCTGAAAAATTATGCCCAGCCGATTTTGGTAGAGTGGCAGATGGGCAATGGTGCGGTTTTGTGGAGCGGGATGAATTTGCCATACCATTATGTCAGGTTTAACAAAAGTGTAGAACGCAAAATTTTCATCAACTTCCTGTCGTCAAGTTTTGCGTTAAAAGAGCATGTTTTACCCGCATCCAAAATTGAAAAGATGGATCCGGGGAACTTGCGGATCACCCCGACCGAGGAAGCAAAAGCAATACTATTGAAACAGGAATACTGGCCTGGATGGCGGGCAAGTACCAAAAATCAACACCTGCCTATTTTTTCAGCCGGTCCCACGTATTTCGGTTTCCTGTATGTGCCGATCAAATATGCTGCCAATAATCCGGTTAAAATTTCCTATAATGGGACTTGGGAGTTTTTCTTTCAATCGCTCATGACTTGGGGAGTAAGCATATTGCTGTTGGCGGAATTTATCACTAACGGGTTTCTTTCAGGCAAGATTTTACCGGTTGTCATTAAGAAAATTACACTCACAAAAAATAAATGGTGGGAAAAAGACGATCTTGAATAAGTAATTGTTCAGAATTCCGTAGAGATCTTATTCTTCGAGCGTAAGCGAGAAGTTCTCTCCGTCAGCTGACGGAGAGAACAATAATTCTAGTATCGGAAGTTTGAACTGTTTCTTGAATAACTAACCGATTTCAATTATGAGTTTTGATCCTAAATCAATTGCCAAATTTATCATCAATAGCCTGTTGCACTTGGTCATGATCTTTGTGCTGGGCCTGCTTTTCTATCCAATCGCTTCCTGGTATTTTTCGGCGCGTCCGCTACTGGGCGTGGATTTCTACAATACTGTTTCCCAAGTTACGATTTTAAAACAAAATCCGGTACTGCCGGCATCTGCCTGGTTGCCGAGTTGGTTTGGCGGTTGGCCGTTTGTGGCGCAGTATCCGGTGCTGCATTTTTATGCCATTTTGCCGTTTACTTTTTTCATGAGCGTTGTTGATGCGACTCTATTGTGGATGATTGTCTCAACTGCAATGTATTTTTTGGGCATATATATATTGGTTTCAGAAATATCCGGTAACAAACTCCTGGGTCTGATTACGGGCGTCGGCGCGGTATATTCGATCGGTGTTTACGGGGCACTGCTTTGGGGAGGCAGTCTGCCGTTTCATGCGACTGTAGCATTTTTCCCGTGGGGCTTATGGATGGTTCTCTGTTTTGTGAGAAGCGGCAATTTCCGGTTCCTTTTATTCGCCGCATTGACCAGCGGAATATCGATGTGGGGGCATCCGCAGGTGACCGTGACCTACTTGTTCCCGGGTATTTGCTTGCTGCTCGCATTTTCCGGTTCTGAGAATTACCCGTTGTTTCGGATTAAGCAGAAAATCCTCTGTATATTTATGTTTATCGGCATATCAATTCTCATCGGATTGCCGATAATTTATCAAACTTTCGGCCAGTCACTATCGAGAATTGTCGCCGTGGGAGGGCGGGAACAAGCCCTGTCAACGGTAACAATTGGAAAGGATGTCAAAGACTTAGAAGATTTCCACAGGAGTCAACCGCTGAAAATTTATTATGATACGCACAAATCCATATTTATTGCGTTGGGTGTTGGGGCGGTTGCCGGTCTCATCGGATTTATACTTCGTCCACGCAAAAGATTTTTCGTGGGTATACTGCCTTTTGTACTGATCGCCGTTTACTTCACGGTCTATATCTGGATTTTTGCATTTGATATATCTATTTACCATGGGGGATGGTACCGGCTTTTTTGGTCGGTGCCTGTTTGGCTGGGAGCAATGGCCGGAGCTTTTTGGAAGGAATTTGTGACCGGTATAAGTAGTTCATTTTTTAAGAAAATTTCCGCAATTTTATTACCCATTGTTTCTATCGGCGCTGCGGTTTTAATTATCGGATTGTCGGGGATGTTGAAACCGGAAATTGTAGTTAATAATTCCAAAGAATGGTATCAGATGATCGTTGATAAATACGGGACGCAGAAACTAAAAGATAAGTTGGCTATTCAAATCAGCAAACTGCTCCCGGGATTTTATATTGAAAATTTTATATTGAAAATTTCTGATGAGGGTAAAGCAGCTATTTCTTCAGCTTACCCGGTGGAGATCAATGTGTATCCCGAAGACCTCAAATTTCACTCAAGTTTGCTGCCTGATTTCCTGAAAACTGCAACGGCATCCCGCTATAGGTTATATAGCGGAGACGCGACATTTAACATCAGCTGGAGCAGCTATTCTGACGTGCCTTTGGCCAGGGGATATCTGGATCCGCCCATCACTGATGTCCAAAGGGGATATCTATTTTGGCTTGATGCGGCGGTAAATGTAGATCCGAACAAAGGCGGACCTGGTCTAGTTGACGGATTCGGGTATCCCTCGGAAGTTGCCAAAAACCATGCTTGGTACCTGATTGATTGGAACGGAATCGGTTATTTCCAAGGAGGCGGATATAGTGCTTATAGCTCACCCATCAACAGCCTGGTAAAAGCGCCGGAAAATATTTTGGAAGAACAACAGGTTGACATAGACGAGGAGCGCCAAACGCTCGTTAATCATTATCTTAAATATTTTTCCGTCAAACCCGAACTCACATCGCCCATTATTTCAGCGTCAAATGCACAAGTCTTGGGAATTGTTGCCAGCGACAGCGGATTTGAAACCGTCATCAGAAGTCTGGCAGCCACCAACCTAAACAGCAGCTACCTAATTCCCCTGAAACTGGGCAAGAAACTGGATAATTTACCGGATAAAGACCTGGACCGGTTTAATGCCATCATTCTTTATGACTATGATTATACCAACAAGGGAACTTTCAGGAAATTAACCGAATACGTTAAAAGTGGCGGAGTTGTATTTATCGATTCCGGTGTGGAAACAAAAGAGTCCGATAACCGTAATACTTCTACACCCCTGATATTCCCGTTTGCATCCCTGAAAAGGGAGGGGTTGGGAGAAAGCTGGGATTTGGGTTTTACTGACGCGGATTCTTTGCAAAAAGGAGTTGATGTAAGCGAATTTTCACCGCCGGTTTTTGACGAAACGGAATGGAAATTTGCTTATCCCGAAAATGATAAACTGCAAAATGACGAAAAAATATTGTTAACCAACCACGGCAAACCGATTTTGACTTCCGGTAAGATCGGCTCAGGCACCGTGATTTGGAGCGGGATGAATATTTTTTATCACGTGAGCCGTTACAACAATCTGAGTGAAGGCGTATTTTTGAAAAATATTATTAGTCTTGGAGTTGCGGTTGAAAAAAACGCTCCGGTAACTGTGGATATCAACAGAAACAGGCATAATAAAATTACCGTAACCGGCGAAGAAGGTGCCAAAGGAATTCTTCTCAAAGAAGAAAACTACGATGGATGGAGGGCTTGGGTAAAAACAATTTCACAATCAGGATTTAGAACTATTTACTCCGCCGGGCCCACATACCCGGGATTTATGTACGTGTTTTTACCCGAAAAAAATAACGGCTTTACAGCGACTTTTGAATTTGGCGGTTCAGGAGTAATGTGGTTGATGATGCTAATTTCAGGTTTGTTGGTTACTTTTATTGCCGATGAAATATTATTAGGAGGGTTTGTGTTGGGCCGCCTGACTAGAGTAAGCATCAAGTTTGTCAGGAATAAAACCCGGAAGTGGTGGGAAAAAGAAGATGATGAAGCATGAAGCAAAAAGGCGGACCGGATTTGAGCAAAATTATTTTACTGACGTTTACGAAAGCCGCGGAGAAGGTGAAAGGGAAAGCGTATTTCAGCGAAATTTAGAAATATTATTGAAATACAAAGAGTCCGGAAACCTCCTGGACATAGGTTGTGCATACGGGGAATTTTTGCAAGTAGCCCAGAACAGATTTCGAGTTACAGGTATAGATGTGTCCCGGCATGCTATCAGTAAGGCCAAAACTCATGTTCCCGAAGGAACTTTCAAAGTTGTTGATACGAATGGGAAAACATTACCGTTTACGGATATGAGTTTTGATGCCGTGACGTGTTTTGACGTCATAGAGCATCTCAAATCGACTGAAAAGCTGTTTTCAGAAATCAGGCGGGTATTAAAAAAATCTGGAGTATTATTTTTAACTACTCCTGGACACGGAACGGTTTTCTCGGGATTTTTCGGCAAGATCGTTCCGGATGATCCGACGCACATCAATAAGCGTTACTGGCGGAATTGGTTAAATATACTTAAGAGCGTTGGATTTACTCCAGTTTTCCTGAAAGGTTCATTATTCTACGGTTTTCCGCCAGTCAGCAAACTGCGGGAGTTGTTTGCCGCTTGGGGATTGCCTATTTGGAGGTCGATAGTTTTCTCTCCGTCCTTGGATACAGCCGCTACCATATATATGATCTTCCGTAAAAAATAGTCACATGAATCTCAAAAATGCACAGGCATCCTGGAATAATCTGGCCGACACAGACCCATTGTGGGCTATTTTGCAGGTACCCGTGAAAAAAGGTAGACTTTGGAAAAGAGCAGAATTTTTTGCTACCGGTAAAACAGAAATCGACGGGGTGATGGAAAAAATAAACCAGCTTAAGTTCAAATTGGTGTATGAAAAAGCCCTGGATTTTGGTTGCGGTGTCGGGCGAATGACTCAGCACCTGGCTCACTATTTCCGGGAGGTCTACGGGGTCGACATCTCAGCTGGGATGATTGGGTTAGCTAAGAAGTATAATAAGCAAGGTGCAAGGTGTCATTACTTAGTCAATGGAATTCCTGATTAAGAATATTTGCTGATGAGACATTCGACATTATTTATTCGACCATAACTCTGCAACATATCG
>CAYHKY010000029.1:0-17371 GCA_964357355.1 uncultured Gammaproteobacteria bacterium
GGCATAAGCCAGCTTGACTGCGAGAGGTACATCTCGAGCAGGGTCGAAAGACGGTCTTAATGATCCCCCGTAGCACAGTGGGTGTGGACGGGGCTTAACGGATAAAAGCTACCCCGGGGATAACAGGCTGATCGCATCCGAGCGTCCACAGCGACGATGCGGTTTGGCACCTTAAATAAAGACATTGGGGTGCTTCTGAAGTAATTCAGAACCAAATAAATTTAGCTAATATCGGTGAAGTCCTTAATTGATCGCGGTAATTATATTTGTCATACTACTAATATGATTAGATCAATGGATAATACCGAGGGAAGCTTAACAAAAGAACAAAAACAAATATTAGTTGGACTACTTTTAGGGGATGGAGCCATGCGAAAGAAAACGCAGGCATTACTTGAAATAAATCACTCATATACCCAAAAAGAATACGTGGATTGGTTGTACCAACAATTTAAAGACTTTGTTGTTACACCACCAAAAATAAGAAAAGGGAATGGCAATAGAATTGCGTACCGTTTTACTACAAGAAGTATTTCAGTATTTACGTATTTCTACAATTTTTTCTTTAAAGAAAAAAAGAAAACTATTCCTCAGTCACTTATTTTATCACCACTGACTTTGGCTATTTGGTATATGGATGATGGTTCGCGTTGTGATAAAGATATTTATCTTAACTCACAGCAATTTACTTACGAAGAACAAGGAAGACTTGTTATAGAGCTAAAAAATCAATTTCAAGTACAATCTTCTCTAAATAAAGACAAACAATATTTTCGAATAAGAATTAAAAAGGAAAGTGTAAATACATTTATGCAACTCATTTATCCTTATATTATTCCTTCGATGAGATATAAACTTTTGTTATAGCCCTGTATCGACTGATTCCGCCTCATCGGCGGATGAGATAATTCAATGAATAGTAAAAAATACACGAATTATCACACGCTAACTCCCGACATTCGCCAGCTGGCGAATTGGGATGAAGATATAGTCAGATCTCATCAGAAACGGTGAGGGTAATTCTGTTTTACAGAATTGCGATGTCGGCTCATCCTATCCTGGGGCTGAAGAAGGTCCCAAGGGTCCGGCTGTTCGCCGGTTAAAAGGGTACGCGAGCTGGGTTCAGAACGTCGTGAGACAGTTCGGTCTCTATCCTGTGTGTGCGGTGGATACTTGAGGGGAGTTGCCCGTAGTACGAGAGGACCCGGGTGAACGCATCCCTGGTGTGCCAGTTGTCTGACTCTCAGGCATTGCTGGGTAGCTACATGCGGATGGGATAAGCGCTGAAAGCATCTCAAGCGCCAAGCCCACCCCAAGATAAGGTATCCTTATAAACCCCTGGTAGATTACCAGGTTGATAGGCTGGCGGTGTAAGAGCTGTAAGGCTTTGAGCTGACCAGTACTAATTGGTTAAGAGTAGTATTAGGACACACATAACGCAATAAAATGTGTTGTGGCTCCATGTGTTCTGGGTCACATTCTAGATTGGATATACTAGCAGTCTTGTGTCTTCTCGGTTACTTGAGCGAGGCGGCCCCACCCCTTCCCATACCGAACAGATGGGTGAAACGCCTTAGCGCTAACGATAGTTACCTCGCAAGGGGTTGCGAAAATAAGTCGTAGCCGGGGGGACAGAAGACTGCTGGTTTATTTTTTAAGTTTGGTTGAGAAGGTGTAGACTGGAGACAAGAAATATTTTGGTTCAAGCATTTCAATTTGGTAGAAATAATCCCGGTTTGCTTCCAACTGGTTGAGAGTAATATTGTGTTTGGTTTGTAATACATCAGACACCCATACTTCATTGACCTCTTCAGTTGTCATCCAATATTTCAGTTTTACAGTAGATGGATTTTCAGTATTAATACTTATAAGTGTTTCATTTTCCGAAAGGCGGATCACTAATGGTTTGGTGATGATGTCTTTGGCTTGGGTACGCGAATCAGTGTTTTCACGAACGCCGATGATTGTCGCCACGAGTCCTCCCCCCAACACGACGATTACCAGAAGCGGTAATAATATCGCATATATAGAATGGAGAGGTATTTTCCAACTTTTAAAATAGTCGATTTTCGCGTTTTGAGCAGATTTAAATGCGGGGAGCATACCTTCAGGAAAAAATTTACCGTTACATACTCCGCAGCGGTAAATGATCACATCCCGGGGTACGCTATCGGCTTGCAATAATTCCAATTGACTCTGGTCTTTGGGGCAATGCAATAATTGAATCGGCAAGTGAGTCCCTTTGCGGGGTAAAAGCTGAAGCAGCGGGGAAAGCTCTGACTCCTTGATGAAATTGACTTCACCCTGATCTGACCAGATACCCGCGCACGCGTTACAGTAATCAAGTGTGACGCGTCCGGTTTGGGCTGTAATTGCTATTACCGACAACTGATGGTTACATTCGGGACAGAACATATTATAGATTTGTTTGCGACATGGTTCGTATAATGCTATAATAACAAATATTCTTCATGAAAGGCGGACATGTTAAATAATGCAAAAAATAAAAATAAAACCAGAGGCAACTGACACTCCAATTCCTCCTGCAGACTCCACTATAAAAAAAGGCGAAAAAAAGACTAAAACTTCTCCGGAACCAGTTACCATGGAGGAGTTGCTATCCCAAACCGGATACTTGATCAAGGGTCACAAAAGAAGAGACATGGTCGAAGGGACAATTACGACAGTTACTCCCCGCAGTTTGCTCCTGGATATTGGTGGTAAAAGTGAA
Organism: uncultured Gammaproteobacteria bacterium; assembly: GCA_964357355.1. Lineage (GTDB taxonomy): Bacteria > Patescibacteriota > Microgenomatia > UBA10105 > UBA10105 > CAYHKY01. The sequence goes on from CAYHKY010000029.1 coordinate 2,732, forward strand.
GCAGTAGTGCACGAGAAAGAGATTCCTTTTATTACCGATCTACTTAAGGAACTTCACGTGGGGGAGCGGATAACCGTGCAAGTAGTCAACCCGGAAAATGACCGCGGCCAAACCGTTGTCAGTTTACGGAAAACCGCCTTAAACAAGCGTTGGGAACTGTTGGGCGAAAAAATGAAGCAGAACGAGACCGTTGAAGTGGTCATCAGAGAAATGTCACGGGGAGGATTTTTGGTTGATTATGCTGGGTTGCGTGGATTTATCCCGCTTTCCCAGATAGACAGTGAATTTACCCGTTTGGGTGATCGGGCCAGCGGCAGACGGCTAACAGTAAAAATAATTGAGCTTGATCGGGGAGCTAACCGGCTCGTTTTGTCCCAAAGCGGACACACAACCCAAAGCGAGAAACAGAAGGAAGCATTGAAGCTGGTAGAGATCGGTAAAACCTACAAAGCGGAAGTGACGGGCATTGCTCCCTTTGGTGCTTTTGTATCCGTCGCAATTACACCCGAGGTCAATTTATCAGGTCTGATCCATATTTCTGAAATAGCTTGGGAAAAAGTCGAAAGTACCGCCAGTTATATCAAAACCGGACAACGTCTTGATGTCAAAGCCATCGGTGCTGATCAAACCAACGGTAAGTTGACTTTATCACTGAAACAGTTGACACCTGATCCATGGCTAGATGTAGTCAAGATGTTTTCCATAGATCAAACGATCAAGGGTAAAGTCGCCCGTGTCAGCGATTACGGTATCTTTGTGACACTTTTACCAGGCATTGAAGGTCTCATTCATATATCAAAACTAGCTCCAGGTGAAGAACCGAAATTAGGAGAAGACATAGAATGTACTGTTGAGGAGGTAATCCCCGAGAAGCGTAAAATCAGCCTTTCCCTCGTCACCCACGCCAAGCCGATAGGCTACCGCTAGAAATCATGAAATCAAGGATTTTATTCGTCTGCCAGCAGTGTGGCAATGAATTTGCAGGGTGGTTCGGGAAATGCCCCAATTGCAGCGCATGGAATTCACTGGTAGAAACTACCCGGGTGACGGGGGCAGGTGGAGGTTCCGGTTCGATTTCACAAAGCGTTAAAATCACCAATCCATTCTCTCTTTCTGAGATCAAAGCTTTCAAACGGGATAGGATCACGACCCGGTTTGCCGAATTTGATAGGGTATTGGGTGGCGGGATTGTTCCGGGAGGAGTCATACTAATTGCCGGTGATCCGGGAGTTGGGAAATCTACGCTTTTACTTGCGACCCTGGGCAAAATCGGCGGCTGGTATGTGACAGGCGAGGAGTCGGCAGAACAGGTGAAATTACGCGCGGATAGGTTAGGTATTCAAAATGAACAACTTTTTATACTTCCAGAGATAAACATTGAGTCAATAATTTCCTCAGTTGAAAAAACCCAGAAAAAACCACATGTTTTAGTCATCGATTCTATCCAAACGATGTCCTCAGACACGCTTGAGGGAGTAGCCGGCACACCGGGACAAATCAGACAGTCAACTCAACTCCTGCTACAAATGGCCAAACGCCTCGGAGTGGCGCTCTTTATCGTGGGACATGTGACTAAGGAAGGCACCATTGCCGGACCCAAACTCTTAGAACACATGGTCGATGTCGTCTGTTATTTTGAAGGCGAGCGGTATTACCAAGGGAGGATGCTTCGAACCTTCAAAAACCGTTTTGGACCGACCGATGAGGTGGGAATTTTCGAAATGAGGGATACAGGGCTAAATGAAGTAGCCAATCCCAGCAAGCTGTTTCTCGAGGGTAGAGTAAAAAATGTACCTGGGAGTACCGTGGGTGTCACTCTCGAAGGAACACGGCCGTTACTCGTGGAAATCCAGTCGCTGGTGGTACCAACCCAATTGCCGATGCCGCGCCGGGTGGTAAACGGAGTTGATTTTAACCGGCTGCAAGTCATTCTGGCAGTCATGCAAAAAAGGTTGAACCTGCCGCTCGGCAACTTTGACGTGTTTGTAAATGTATCAGGCGGCATGAAGGTGACCGAGCCTGCAGTTGATCTGCCTATCGCTTTGTCACTGATCTCAGCTTTTAAGAACAAGGCGCTTCCTGGCAGTTTAGCCAGCTTCGGTGAGTTGGGGCTGCTGGGTGAAATCAGGCGCGTTGTGGGTGAAGAATTGCGCACCAAAGAAGCAAAACGGTTGGGATTTACCTCAATCATTTCCCAGGTTACCGGGGCGACTCTGGTCAAAGTATCTGAGGTAATCTTTAGTTAGGCCGACAACCGTGCAACTGATGTTCTCACGGTGTTTTGAGGCTATTTTGACGGTGGCCCCACCGTACCGTCACGGTACGGTGACGGTACCATCTGCGGTGAAAAAAAAGACCTTTGCGAAGACTGGCAGGAGGGTGGGATGTTCATTGACTTGTGAAGTTAATAATATTACAATGTAGAAACTTAGAAAGTTAAACAAAGGATGATAATGAATCAAACTTCAGCAGGTCCAATTGAGGAATGGTTAAAAGTATTAGGCAAAGGCATGGTGACGATCCCTAAGAAGTGGCGTGAAGAGTTGGGAATCCATGAGGGAGACAGGATAAAAGCTACAAAAGAAGGGAAGCGGGTAGTGATTGAATCGCCACAAGAACAAGCCGCATCTTACCGGGTGTATTCAGATGAAGAGATAGATGAATTTGTGCGTGATGATGTGTTGACCGATCCTTTGGCCACTCAAGTAGCCATAGATCTTTCTCAACGTGGCCGCCCATGAGAATCTTTTTTGATGCCTCAGTTATTATTTCCGGTATACTATCCGCGGGAGGAGGCTCGGCACAACTACTTGCGTATTCGAAGTTAGGTATTATTCATGGAATTACTTCACAAACGGTGGTGGCTGAAGTTATATCCAAGACTTCTAAATTGAAAAAAACCGCTGCGGAGTTGGAGTCTTTCATCGCGCAAAGCGGTCTCATAGTACGCAAAAGTTTGACTTCAGAAGATATCAAACCTTACATAGGTAAAATCGATCTGGGAGATGCACATCTTATCGCAGGTGCCTTTAAAACTCGCTCGACTCTTCTGGTGACGCTCGATAAAAGACATGTATTGCGGTCTGAAGTACAAGAGACATTTTTACCTTTACGGATCGTTACTCCAAGGCAACTTCTTGAGGAATTAGTTTCATCAGTATCCCGTTGATAAGTTTTGATCTCACCTCATTTTCCCGACGTGCAGTCAGGTGCCAAGTTAGGCCACCCGGAAGGTATGATTCGGATACCACGATTTGTAGGATTACACATGAAACTAAATATATTATGCCGAATTTGAAAAAGTGAAATGCTGTAACACTCCTTGTACGGGTTTAAGCGCAACGGTAAAATAATTTATTCTCATGTGGTTATGTGGATCAGGCTCCCATTGATTTAATTGAATTAAGTTCAATGACGACTTCACCGTAGTAAAAAATGGTATAAATCCAATACCCGGAGGCAATACGATCTGACAATCAGGAAAAACTCGACTTAAATCTAATCCAGCAGAATATGCCTCTAATACATCATCATGAGCTTCGCGATAAGCATCGAAAGGTGTATATGGGTTTAACAAGGTATCAACTTTTGATATAAGTTTTTGCCATATTGCGTTAACTGAAACACGAAGATTTTCATCAACAAGTTCAAGTGATTGACCTGGTGATAGATATTGTCCAGCAAAGCTTATAAACGGAGTTCTAGCCACAACTTTTTTTTCTGCATTTAATGTCAAGAACTCTATGGGAATTCTTAAACATGAAGCAGCTGCTAACAATAATAATACTTCCTTTGCTCTAAATTTTTCATTCATAAAAGTATATCCACAAAAAAACCTCCCGCTTTTGCTAGGAGGTTCGTGTGTTTCTGCTTTAATTTTTTTACTTTAGCCGGTCACCACAAACCTCTTCCGTTAGGAGGTTGACTCGAATATTAAATTGGTGCCAGCTAACAGAATTCATAAAATTATCCCAAATGCTTGGAATTAGGGATATTTTAACTCAGGTATAAATAGCTTGTCAAGTGGGAGAGGGTGTGGTAAACTGTGTTATAACGAGGTTAGTACAAAAATATAAGGAGGTGTATTGTATGGCCATACAAACATTTTTTCAGGCAGGGAATAGTGTCGTAGTAGCAGTTCCTAAGTCATTGATGCGAGAGCTAAATATTAAAGTAGGACAGCAGGTAGAAGTTGAAAAAATACCTGATGTAGATGCGTTTGTAGTACGAAAAAAAACAAAAAAGATCAAAGGAAAAGTAGAATTGGAATTCAAAAAATGGCTTGAAACATTTGTTAAGGAGGACGCCAAGCTTCTAGACGAACTTGCAGTACGTTGATTATGACTCAGTTTGTCGATATCACCGAGGTGTATGAGATACATCGCAGGATTATTGAAAGGGCTAAAACCAAAGGAGGAGTTCGGGATTTTGCTCTCTTACACTCAGCAGTCGAGCGACCAAAAGCCTCGTTCATGGGACGTTTTCTATATCCGACCTTATTTGCTAAAGCCGCAGCGCTCCTACAATCGATTTGTATGAATCATGCGTTTACTGATGGCAATAAACGAACAGCATGGGGAGCTACTAAGCGGTTCTTATGGATCAATAAATATCACCTACAATCAAATCCAAATGAAGCAGCGGATTTTATGGTGCATGTAGATAACGATCAACCGGATATAAAAGAAATAGAAAAGTGGTTACGGCATCATGCTGAGAAATTAAAGATATGATCTTTTTGATATGAAGAAAGCGGTTACCAATAAGAAAAAATTCACGCCTATTGATTTTTTACGGAAACTAACTACTTATAAATTGAAAGGTAAACCAAAAGATTTGGCGCAAAACCATGACTATTATGCTTGGGAATAATATTTTTACACTCTGAACATCGTTCCTACTACATAGGCTACCAGAGCGGCGATGCTTCCCAAAGCCAATGTTTCAGTTATCGTTCTTAACCAATGTTGCCGGGTCACTTTCCACCTGAGAAGCCCCAAAAGGATGAGTGCCAGGAGCGTTGCTCCCACTGAATAAGTAAATAGGTTTGGTGATCCCGGAAAAAACACATAAGGCAAAAGCGGAATGAGTCCAAATCCGACAAATGACAAAAGTGTCGCGAAGGCCATGTATAAGGGATGTTCATTTTCGGGATTGGGAATCTGCAATTCTTTTTCCATCATAAAATCGAGCCAATAACTTTCATTAGTTTTATAAATTTCAACCAGATTTTTGGCTTGGTTTGGACTAAAGCCTTTTTTTATAAGTATTTGAATACTCTCCTCAGTTTCAAAATGGGGGTTCTTTTTGATTTCACCGCGTTCTTTTTCTTTGATGGTCCGGTAGATATCTTTTTCCGAATTGGTAGATAAGAAGTTACCCAGAGACATGGATACTCCATCAGCCGCAAGATTGGCAAATCCAAAAAGGAGTACGGTCGCCAAAGGCAGGTTGCTAACCTGGGCAGCAGCTCCGGTAAAACCGGCAACGACGGCAAATGTCGTGACAATCCCGTCATTACCGCCGTAGATGATTTCCTTCAGGTAAGTGGAAAATGGAGACCGGTCATGTTCTTCTAAGAGATGTTTTTCCAAATCAATACTCATATAGCCAACTTGCTTAATTTTGTGAGGCCATAACTCCTTCTAGACTGATCCCGATTAAATCGGGATACAGTAAGAAGGGTATACAAATATTCTACACCAAACATAAGTTAATAGTTACACACAAGTTATCCACAACGACTCACGTGTTTATATTAATGTTGTTGCAACAACATTGCTGAGTAAAAATTAATTATAGGTCATAAGAAAAGTCGCAAGTAAAATCCTATGGGTCTTGACACGGCAAAAGTAACTGTGATACACCTAATGACAGAAAAGGAAAATAAATATGCAAAAGCTGATAAAGACCATCAAAGAATTACTAGGTTTAGCTCGTCAGGACAGGACAGAAGATGAGGAAGTACAAGTTTCAGGCAGAGAGCAGTTTGTAGAGCTGCAGAAGAAAGGTTTGTCTATATCGGTATTTACTCTTTGAAATTATTGAAATACCTTTGCCCCGCCCCTCGCCTCATCGGCGAGTAGCCGAAGATGTTAGATCGGCGGGTCCGCCCAAAGAGGGCGGAGTGTGGAATTTAAAGGACAGAAAATTTAAAGAATAATAAAAGAGCATCACTATCGCTAGCTTCTTGGTGAGCGGCTACGAATAGTAATGCCCTTTGCGTGTGGTACCAAGACCCTAGGACAGAGTAAGGGAGATGGTGACCTTATGTATGTTTTTAACAGAGGGTTATAGAGGTGTCAAGCATTCAGATCGAAGCTAAATATCTTTATTTAAGTTGTTAGAACAGTCAATTTTCAAACAATTTCTCTAGTGTTTCCTGCCAACACATCACACTTCCTGTATGGTAGCCGGATCTGGACGTACTACTTTTGGATTTCTACTTAAAGACATCCTTCGCGGGATTGTTTTGGGTTTTGGAGTGTTGCTAGTTTTGTCCGCGGGATATATTCTCATTGAGAACTTCAATCTACTTGAGGTTAGCGCAACCAGTAATTCTCCCGATCCAACACCCAGTCCTACGCCGGTGCCGACAGCTTCACCTTTAGTCTCTCCGAGTCCATCTTTTACGACGACTTTAAAACTATGTAAATACGAGGATTTAAATGCCAACGGGATTCGTGATACAAATGATTCGGTTCTATCCTGGAAATTCACTGTCTGGATATCAGGTGAAAATGCCCGCATTATAGAAAGTGATCGTAATAACAGCGCCACAGCTGGTTGCGCGCTGATTGAAGTACCGGTTGACCGGACGATTACAGTTGAGGAAGAGGGCAGAAGCGGTTGGAGACTGACAAAACTATATGCAAATGAAGTAGGTATTGACGGTTCAAGTTTTATATATGGATCCCGAAATGGAGAGTCAAAAAACCTGTGGTTTCTCAATTCTCTTTCAACCGGTGGTACGGTTCTTGGTGTAACCACTAACACCCAACCTGAGTGTGTTTCCTTGTCAGCAAACCCCACCACAGGCGGGGCGACACTTCCGGTTAGTCTGATGGGCAAAGGGCGGGATCTGGATGGGATAATAAAGAGAATGGAGTTTAATTTCGGTGATGGCGACTCACAAGTCGTTGACATAGATAACGGTGAAACTAACCGCGATACACTGCGAACAATTTCACATACGTATAAAAAAACAGGCACCTATGTCGCGAGCATACGTGTAAAAGACAATTCCGGTCAGGAAAATGAATGGAGTGCTACTCCCGAATCATGCAAAGTCAAAATTGATGTACAGGGGACAGTTTTGGGCACAAATCCCGTACAACCGTTGGTGACCCAAAAGGTTACGGAATTGCCTAAATCAGGAATTAGCGGATTCTAATTGACAGCCCAATGAGATTGCTTATGCTTACGATAAAAGTCTAATTTGCGATTTTCGAACACCCTACCTGTTCATAAGTGTTGCAAATTAGAAAGTTAGCGTTATAATAAAGCCCCATGATAAGGCAAGCGGGTGTCATTTTTGAGAAACCATCCGCACGACCTGTAAAAAAGAGTCGGGATTTGAAAGGGGATTCGGGTGTAGGGCAGGCGCTCGAATTCCCTTTGAAGTCCCGACTGGTGTCAAAACACATTAAGCCTCATCGCCATATCAAGTATTCGCCGCAGCGTTTTCAAAAAACCATCGGTAACTCTCTCATTATATTTTCGATTTTAGGATTTTTGTTGACATATGGACCGATACTGAGAGTTGAGTTGGGTTACCGCTTAGCCAGGATTTCCGAAAAAGAGACGTCTCAAACTCCCCGGGGAGGATTTGCCAGTTTATTGGGTAGAGAACTGATTGGTGAATCCCAAGGAGTACCGGATCCCCAGTTTAGCCTGATTATTCCCAAAATTCATGCACGGGGCAAAGTGGTGGCAAATGTGGATCCGGCAGACTACGGAGCCTATATGGAAGCCTTAAAAGTAGGAGTTGCCCATGCAGCGGGAACCCAATTCCCGGGTTCTGACGGAACCATTTATCTTTTTGCGCACTCAACCGATAACCCGTTAAATATCCTGCGCTACAACGCGATTTTTTTTCTGCTTCGGGAGTTGGAATTGGGTGATGAAGTTGAAGTTTATTACTTGGGCATAAAACATCGGTATACGGTGTCAGATAAAAAGATCGTTGAGCCGACTGACGTGTCTTATCTGACTCCAACGAGTGTTGACGGGAAAGAACTGCTGATTCTGCAAACTTGCTGGCCTCCGGGAACCACTTTAAAAAGACTTTTAATCTTTGCGCAGAAGAAATTAAGTTAACACTGATTGACGTTATGGTAGCGGTTGCGGATTTGAAGCATAAATTAGTGACAGATTTAGAGATGTATACATATTGACACCGACAAAAAATACAAATAACAATAAATAACTCCATTTTCTATATTTTCGGGGTAAAAAAAAGATGATTCCTGTTGCCGCCATTAAGAAAATGAATGAGTACTGCCAAAGGTAATGATAATCGCGAGAAACGTTTAGAAATAAGTAGCGTACGGTTGATGAACCAAGGATGAGAGTTGTTACCAGGATCTCAAAAAAAGAGTTGGTTACCATAATTTTAATAAAAATATTAGCAACCAAGATAACCAGATAAGGATATAAAGGAAACGCGTACCACCCCCAATACCCTTGTCCTGAGCCGATCGGTTCGGCGCCGGTAATTGCGAGGGCGAGATAGGTAATATAACCGCAGGGAAAGGTGAGGAAAACAGTCATAAGCCAAGAAGTTTTGTCATTCCCGCGAAAGCGGGAATCTATATTAAGGAGATCCCCGGTCAAGCCGGGGATGACATGAGAATTTTTCTTGGTTGAAGATTGAAATTGATTGATCCACCACGGACCGGTAAATAAAAGCAAATAACCCAATAGAATTACTCCATCTGGAATAAGTCTTTCGGTAGTGACGAGTGGCCTACCGATGATTGTTTGTACCATTTGCGGAAGTCCCCCTTGAAGACCTACCCGGCGCTGTTCTGTTTGGATATTTCGAAAGAGTTGCCAGTCATAAAAAGCTCCGGTCAGGGGGTAAATTAGAAAAGCAATAGCAGCAATTACCCCGCAGATGAAAAAAGATTTCCATTGCTTTTTATATGCCAATAACCCAAGCGACACAAATGCTGCCACAATACCAATTTGTTTGGTAAGTATTGCCAACGCAGCAAATATTCCTGCATACACGGCATGCTGTAGCTTGCCTACTCTGTAGATAGAGAGGAATATTAATTGAGAGATGAGGAAAATTGGCGTCAGCAGATTTTCAGTTACTGATAAGCGGTTGGCAAGGACAACAGGCGGGATGGCAGCATAAAGAAGCGCTGCCGATAACCCAACTTCCGGACCAAATACTTTTTTTCCTAAAAGGCCGGTCAAAAAAATGGTGAAGATACTTAAAATCAGAGGTAGTATCCTGATTGTCGAAATTCTGACTTCAGAAAGTTCATCTTGGCCAAACAAGAGGACAAGTACCCCGGATAATAGAGAATAAAGTGGCGGTTTTTCTAACATTGGCGAGACGATCCGAAAATCTGTGTCCCACAGTTTCACCATTTCACTTTTGGGGTAACTTGAGAGATACGACCACGAAGTAGGTATACCGGTCTGAAACCAAGTCTGGCCGGTCCAGGCATAGTGGATTTCATCTAATGATTCATTCCAACCGGGAGCACTGTCATAGTCAACAAAACGCACAATAAATCCCAAAAGGGAGATAAGGGCAAGTGAAAGAAGAAAAGATTTTTCTTTCACAATAGGTCTATTGTACCAGACTTACAGGTTGGGCTTTTGTTGGGTAGATCTCGGACAGGTTGAGGACAGTATAGATATTGATCACGATAAACAGCACTAATGCACAAATCATAAATAGTTTACGCATCTTCCCGGAATATATAAACCAAAACAAGAGAGATATGACAAGAGATATAACCATCGGCATTTGCCATTGCCTAATGAGTGCGGGATGGATCAGCATCAGAAATCTAAGTGACGAAGATCCCAGTATCATGAAAAAGAAAAGAAATTGGAAGAAGTTTTGACTTTGCCACAGTTCATAGATTGTATATGTCAGAATGATAACCAGAAATGGATAAAGGGGGAAAAGGTGCCAGCCGTACCAGGTGGTACCGCCTTCACCCAGGACCAAAGTAATCAGGTATATATAAGGAAATAGCATGAATGAAAAAAGCCGGGGAGTTTCTTTTCTAAATGGAATTGCAATCAGCAGTATCCATCCTGCAAGCATAAACCCATCAAGAAAAATACTTTCTTTATGTCCAATTCCGGGAATCCGAAAAAGTGTATAGATGGTTTCCGGTAATCCCAGTGCATGGGCGCGCCGGAGTTCCTCCGTGACTGAAACATATAAATTCCAGTCATACACAAACGCAATCATTGGATGCAGTATGCCAAAAAGAAAACTGTAAATACCCAAGATTGTAAAAGCTTTCCAATTTTTCTCTTTAATAAATAATATTAAAAGAGTGAGCGGAAGTGCCAGCCCGCTTTGTTTGGTAAGAAGTGCCAAGCCGCAACCGATTCCCAGCAAATGTATCAATTTCCAGTTACGGCTTTTTTGCCATTTAGTAAATATAAAAAGCGTGCCCAGTGTCAGAGGAATCAACAAATTTTCCGTAAGTGAAAGCCTGTTGCTAAGGACAATGGTCGGAATTGTGGCATATAGTAAACTTGCAAGAATGGTAAAAGCAGGATTAAGCCAAGCAGTAGCTATTAATCCTATGAGTAAGATTGATATCACGCTAAAAATGATTGGTAAGATTCGTAGAACCGCAAGCCTGACATCAGCAAAATCCCGCGCCCCCGTTGCCAGCATGAAGGCACCGCTTAACAGCGGGTAAAGTAACGGTTTTTCCACATAAGGGGATACGATAGGAAAAAATTCACCCCATAACTTCAGCGTATATTTTTGGGAATAAGCGGCAAAAGGCGACCAGGTTGCAGGCGTTCCGGTCTCAATCAAGCTCATGCCCGCCCAGGGATAAATAAACTCGTCCATGGTTTCCCCAAATGGTGGCGTACGGTCGTAGTTATTAAGGCGAAGCAATAAGCCAAAAAGTGCGATGAATATAAGAGTGAGGAACAACTTCGCGTTTGTGGACATATCTTAGTAAACTTGGTTATGGCTGCCGATGTCAAGGAAGCGAACAGTTTCATCATCTACTTGTTCATAGATAACACGAATATCGCCGGTTATTGAAAAAGACCTGTGGCCTCGACGAGTACCTGTTAGTGCATGATCCTTGAGTAAAGGGTTTTGAGGATTATTACGGAATAATTCTATGCGCTCTTTTGATTTTGAAACTAATTTTGGTTGGGAAGAGATACGTTTTTTGTAAGCCTTTTTATACTCAAGATGAAACTCAATGTTCATGAATTAAGCCAGTCCATAATATCGTCGATGCTATCAGATGCTTTGAAAGTTTTTGCAATACCTTTGCCTGCATCCATTTCTTTACTCATCCTGTCATATCGTTTTGCCGCTTTTGCAGAGAGTTTGACCGGTGGATGTTCAAAAGAAATTTTGACTACTTTATCAGATAAATTAGCCAAAAATACCCGTACCGCTTCCTGAAGGGATGAAAATCCAGCCTCTGTAGCTGCTTTAAAAGCGCGGTCACGTAGAGTTTTTTTGAGAGGAACCTGTAAAATAGTAGTATCCATGATATTATGATTATAACGGTTTGATAAAGGATGTCAATGATTCTTAGTCACCAGAAATGACACTGCCATTCCGAGGTGAGAGAATTTTTTTTCTTTGACCGTAAAGCCATTATTAATGATTTCACTTTCCAGTTCCCGCGCTGTAAAGGGATGCAGATGGGCATGTTTCCAAACTTTGCCTTTTCCCAGATTGACCCACAGAAACCAAACTAGGCGGAAAAGGGGGCTGCCACTGTCCATTTCGACAAGAGCTCGCCCGTTGGTTTTTGAAACCCGAGTCATTTCATGGATAACTTGACCTGGGTTCACCACGTGTTCAATCGTTTCGCTGCAAACTACTAAATCAAATGAATTATCCGGAAACGGTAACTTGTGCGCGTCCGCGATTTTAAAAGTTATTTGGGGATAATGTTTCTTAGCTTCAACAATTGCCGGTTTGTAGACATCAACACCGGTAACTTTGGCATGCGAAAATTCCCGGTGAAGCAGCTCAGACAGGTGGCCGTTTGAACAACCGACTTCCAAAATAGTTTTGGGAGAATATCCATTATTGGTGACAAGCGTGCGTATTGTCTGCCATTTTCTGTCATGCCATTGCCGTTGCAGCCAGTTTAAGTGCTGATAATAATCAGCCGGCACCTCCGCCCAGATTTTTTTGAGCGTCTTTTTGTCGGGAAGCATATCTTGGACATTGTAGCAAAAGGTGGGTAAAAATCTATAGTAAAGTTTTTTGTTAGACAGAATTCAAAATAAAGTAAGCGGTATCCAAAATAATAATATTTTATTAGATTGATAATAAGTTTCAGTAGTAAATAATGATATCTTTTCCGACTTCATCGGCATCATTAAATCTTGGATCAAAGTCATTTGGACAAAGATATGGAGTCCGGGTACGGCATGGAATTATCTGAGAAGTATAGTTAACCTTCGGTTGACAGCCATCCAAAAGGTACATTTCATTTTTTGCAACAAACGGCGCTTCATTTATAGAAATGTTTAGTTTAGGAGTGAAAAAAAGAAATTGATGTTTTATGTGATCATTATGCCAAAATTGAGTCTGTGCGGGACTTACAAGTATACAGATTTCATTTGAAATAAAATATTGAGTGTGTTTTTGGAGAAAATAAGCTGTATGAGTTGAGAGGAACTGTTCCACAGGTCGATTGCGAGTTGCTGTTTCTACTTTAAAAAATTGTATAAGAGGTAGCAAAAAAATTAGTAATGCAAAACTTAGCCCAGCGATTTTAATTGGTCTACTATGCAGAAGTGAAACTAAACTTTGAGTGCCAATACCTGCAAGTATCGCAAGACTGCCAGAGGCTACACTAAGACGAGAGCTGATATTGAGTTGATTTGTCAGCGCGCTATGCGAGAGAGGAATAAGCAATACAAAAAAAAGAGCTAAATATCCTAAAGATTGTGTACGTTGGGTCAGTACGACGATAATTCCAATTATAAATAATAAACTTTGCAGCGGTGTCAGCATCGAATTAGGGGCAGTGTAGTGGAATTCAGTATTACTCGAGCTTTTGGAAAAATAGATTAACAGTGATGTGAAATAGTCGTCTTTTATTTTTGAAATACTTTTAAGTAAAGGTGAAGTGAGTGAATCAAAAGGGTTGAATTGGGGAGCGGACAAATTTGTAAACTTATCTGCGAATAGATCCGTGTGTAGGAAGCGTTCGGGTGTAGTGTAAAGTATTTTGGGACCAAATCCGATTACATAACAAAGTATCAATGTGGAGATCAATTTTAAGGTATGTAAAAATATACTTTTACTTCGTGATTTAAATATCTGATATATCCAGTAAAAACCGACTATGACAATTGTTTCAAGTGCAATGAGACGTACGGGTGTGTATCCTGTTGAGACAAATCCTAACCAAAGACCAAATAATGCGTAAGTCCATATTGTTCTTCGAGGGTTAAGATTGAAATAAAGCCATCCGATGGTGACAGTTGTAAAAAAAGATGCAAGAGCAACGACTACCTAAGTTCGTGAGAAATAAAGGTGAAAAGACATACTTGATATAGCAAGAGCAGCAAAAAAAGCGGTTATTTGTCCAAGATATTTACGATTGAGAAGATATAAGAAAATTATCTCGATAGAACCAATAAAAGCAGCGGGAAGGCGGTACATATACACAGTTCGTCCCCAAAAAGGAACAAAGGGAATAGCGATAAATGGAGCCAAAAATCCATGTGATCGCCAGCCATCATCTCTGTACGCATACGTGTAAAAGTTTTTTATTTCGCCTGAAAGCATCTTATAAGTATCTAATCCGGCATCCCACAACTCATCACCATAAGCAATAAAGGGATATTTATCTAAGAGTACAAAACGTGAGAGCAAAACTATTGCTACTACTGTGGTAAATATAATCCAATCAGATGTTCGGAAATTTTTTATACGTATTGTTATTCGTGCTATTAAATTCTTTCCATTACATAGAAAATAGTATCCAGGAATGAGAAGTAACATGATTGAGTAGTTAAAAAATATAAACCACCTGTACTTATACTCGACATCAAACCTGGTAAGTAAAATAATCATCACATACAAACATATAGTAATAATAATGATGTGGAAAAAAGTAAGACCTCGATTTTTCATTTTGTATGTGAGTGTAATGAGTTTTTGTATGAATTGAAAATAATTGTCATAGCAAGTATACCTATAACTAAAATAGCTATTTGAATAAAGAAGTATTGCCCAAACGGTAAATGCGCAAAATGATCCCCACTCCGGTCGAAGACGTTTCTTACCGGTGAGAAGTAGAAAAATAGGCCATTACTGATAGATATGACCCCGGTAACAGTCATTAGAATCCACAGAATAGGATTAAATTTCTTCATAACGTACGCGAGATAGATGTATGTCACCGGAAAAACACCCAGCATATAACGGCC
>CAYHKY010000030.1:0-16840 GCA_964357355.1 uncultured Gammaproteobacteria bacterium
GCGGATCAGTCTAGAAGGAGTTATGGCCTCACAAAATCAAGCAAGTTGGCTATAACTATTATCTGGATGCCAAAGTAGGTTTTACGGCGCCAATCCCCACCGGATGTTCACCAATCGAACCCACCTGCCCGACAGGGAAGTGTTGCGGATCCCACGTTTCCTCCCGTTTTTCAGGCGCAAATATTTTGAGGCTGGCAAAAACACCCAACGTAAACCCTGCCAAAAAGAGTGATAGGTAAAGCATCTTCTGTCCTTAGGGTTCGTCAGGCACACGCTTTATCCCAACCAACCCACACGCGGGGGCAATTGTATGACGTGAAAAATACTCAGTCAATCGGTCGGAAATGGATCAAAAGGAGCCAAACCAAGTCGGTTTAAGTTTCTCCAAACGCCCTTGTGTTAATTACCCGGTGTTCGAACCTGGTTAACACCCGGTGTTGGGTAATTAACCCTCCAGAATAAACGTATAACTAAACCACCAGTAAAAGAAAAACCAAGCCATGGTAAAAAGCGTCCCGCCATAATCATGCACGACCGTGGCCGGCAGTTGGCCGAAGTAATAGGCTACCAAAACTACAGTACTGATGCGTACCAGATTTATGAGAAATGTTCCTGACAGTCCCAACAACACCGTCTCAATTTTCCGCTCCGGATGGTAATTTCCGGATAAACCCGTAACCAGGGTTAAAAGTAATAGCACCGCACTTTGCCAACCCAAACAGTTCCAGGAAAGAAATATCCCGGTTTGCGTACCGTCCGGCCGGCGGATGAAAAGGTGGGAGAGAGTAGGCTTTGCGTCAATCCCAAATGGTTTTAAAATTAAAGATACTGCCCGTGTTTCAAAAGGCACGACGTTTTTAGTCAGAAACGCGTATGTCCCGGACTTTTCGGCAAATTTGGTGAGGATTTCATTAAATGTGGTAAAGAGGGGTAAACTCATGAGGATAAATACCAGAAGCAGAAACAGGTTTCTCGACATCCCGCGAAATCCCGCCAGTTGCAACTTGGCAAAAGGCGCTTGTGAGGATGTACGTTTGTCAATGTTTTCCATGTTTCTTCTTATTGTAAAAGATTAGGCCTATTGGGAATAGTATCATGACAAACCCCAAATTCTCCGGTACTACAAATGGTTTGACTGACACCGCGCTGATCGCCCAGGCGGCAGAATTGTTTAAAGTCCAGCTGAGTGTCTTGGCTCCCGCGGGAGTTTGTGGACCAAATGTTCCTCCCGCATGGGCAACACTGTTAACTGCCACATTCCATCTCTGAGTCTGGCTGCCGCCGGAAACGGCCAATGTTCCTTCTCCGGCACGGGCAACCGTATCTATGAGCCAGGAATTATCCGCGACAGTGGTGACGCTGACTGATGCAGAAGTGGAAGTCCCAAAAGTCCCGTTTTGGGCATCAATCGGACTGGTCTGGTCTACTCCTGTAAATGATACTGACCCTCCGGCACTGAAATTTGAAGAACTGGCCAAAGTCACGGACACGGTATTGGCGCCGGTTAAGGGAGCAATTTTGTACCACAAAGAGGTTGATTTGGCAGTCCCGTTTTTGTCAGTGCGGATCTCGGTGAGAGCCTGACCGCCGTAAGTCACACTGTTTACATTCCCGCCGTTGGCATAACCCACTCCTACAACCAGAAAGAGATTGCTGCCCGTCGTCGTTACCGTATGCGACCAGGATATCGTGGTCGACTGTTCACTTGACCCGCTGGCCACGGCATCAAACGCGATCACGTCGTCGCCTGCTACCTGCCATTGTCTTGTTTCCTTAAAATCACCAATTTTAAGCGGTCCCAAGAAATACAATTCGGGAGATTTTGCAGGAAATCCTATGGTGTAGCTCAACTCATAGCTTTGACCCATTTTCCAGTCCGCATTCCAGATGATATTTTTATAACCCTGATTTTGGGACACTTGTCCGTCGGTATCAAAAATATTCAGAGTTGCGGGTACTTTTTCCACGACTTCACCTTGATAATCCTGGTTTGCAAAAATTTTAAGTTTTACAGTGTATGCGTTTGGGGGATAAATCCGGGTGGGAAAATCTACTCTTTCTACATCAAATGGTTTTATTTCTACTACTTTTATTCTATCTTCATAGGTTCGCACGCCATTCTTCGTATCTGCTGACAAAATCACTTTATATTCTCCGACATCCGTCAATCTGTATTCAGCTGAATAGTCAGCCCGGTTTTCCCCCTGTTGATTGCCGTTACACCACAGATTTCTGGTAATCGATTTATTGTCTGTAGACAATTTGGATTTGCGTCCATCGGGTCGGGTTATAATCAGATCCAAATTTGCATCACAAATCGTATCCCCGCGATCACCCAACACTCCAAAGCTTAGTTTTGCGGTTTCTCCCTTGGCGAAAAGACTTTTATTAGTATTAAATGCCAGTACCCCCCAGGTAAAATCCTGCTGGCTCTCATGCAAAATTCCCATCTTTTCTACCGAACTGTGGAGCGTATATCTGCCTGGATTCGTCATGCCTTGAGTCGGTATGGCAATAGCATATGATCCGTCCGGCTTTTTGGTCACGTTTGGTTTTATGTCTATTTGCTCACCCAGATAATACAGCCTGAGTTTGGGTTTAAGTTCTTCTGTGGCATACGCATTTGTAATCAAAGATATGCCTGTGTTTTTTTCATCCTCTTCCTCCAGGTATAAATTAAATTCCGGCTCCTCGGCAGAACTAAAATCTGATTTGAGGCCATTTAACTTGATAAGATTATCATTGTCACCCAATACATTTCCGGTTACTAAACTTTGTACAGGTTCAGTTTTTGAAAATAAGGCTACATTGGAAATACCGCTAGACAAAACAAGTGCTACCAGAGTAAAAACCGCGGTGACGGTAGTGCCTATTTTTCTGCCTTTAATTGAACCGATTGATTTATTAGCCAAATTTGATTTGGGACTTGTCACTATGTCTTGACCATTGGAAAAATCTTTAGAAAATAGTCCGGCCAACCACCTATACACCCTGCCTCTGCGGTAACTATCCGTTATCCTGCCTGTTTTGGGAGTCCGAAACCACGGCCCTTCTTCTTTTTCCAAAAATCCTTTAACAGAAGCATATGCCTGGAAAGGGGTGACCAAATATGTCAGCAGAATAAAGGAAAGTATCCCCAGGAAATCTTTTTCTTCAGATTCTTCCAAAAACATCCCGACTGTATTCATCAGGGGGAGTGAGAGGAGATTGGTGAGGACCAGTGACCAACCCCAGACTGCAGTCCAGAAAGGCAAACGTACGGCAAACACTGCTTCGGCAATAAACCAGCAAAGTGTTCCGACAAGAAAGAAGGCTGATTGGAGATAATATGGAGCCAGATAGAAAAATTCCAATTTTTCAGTTCTTGTCGGATGAGGTGATGTGAGAAATGTGACAAATAATTGTTTGATATTAAAACTGTGTCCCTCAGCCCAGCGCATCCGCTGCCTGATTAAGCGCTTGATAGTTGAAACGCATTCGGAAGGCGTCTGGATATAAGGAGTGTAGACTACCTTGTATCCGTCCTGATAAAGTCTCAAAGTCAACTGGAAATCTTCGGTGATCGAAGACTCCCACCCATAACGCCTCAAAACATCAGATCTGATCATAAAAACGCTCCCGGCAATTTGCTTCAAACCGCCGTAGATTTCAATCCCTGACCGCTCTACCACATAGGATCCGGCGTATTCTGTCCTGACTCCGCGGGTAATCCAGTTCTCACTTTTGTTTAATACGTGCCACTGGTAACCTTGGATGGCGGCGATGTTACTTGAGGTATAGTGAAACCCTTCTTCTCTGTCATTCCGGGCTTGACCCGGAATCTCTGCTGTAGATCCCCGGTCAAGCCGGGGATGACCAGCATCGCTGGTCACCTGGAAGTACTTCAGGAACTGGGTGATGGTATCAGGGAAAGGTAGGAAGTCAGCATCAAACACAATCACGAACTCTGTCCGGGGATCCATGCGTTTCTGGGCTTCTCTCAAAGCTCCTCCCTTAAATCCCTCACGGTTCACCCGGTGGGAGATTTTTATTTTAGGATGGTTCTTCCATTCAAGTACTATATCTTTGGTTTCATCAGTACTATCATCACAGACGATCACTTCATAGTTGTCATAGTCCATTGATGTCACTGCATCCAGGAGCCGGTTGACGACTCTCTTTTCGTTAAAAAGTGGCACATGGATGGAAACAAACGGCTGGCGGGAGAGAGTGACTGAGGAAACGTCAGGAGTAAGACCGCTCCGGCTGTCATTTTGACCGGAAGTATCATTCCCTGTCCGTCTGGAATATAGCAATACTAAGACCACGCTGATGTAATATTTCATGGAATAGATAAAGAAGAACATCCCGCAGAAAAGGGCCAGGGAGGCAAAAAAGTATCCGACTCCGATCCCGATTGAGCCGGCAGTTATAAAAATATTCAGGTAGGCTGTGAATCCCGCAAGACATAGTGATAATCCAACGGGAATACTAAAAGCAATGAGAAATGATTGCCATGTTTGTGTCCGATTAAAAGGTAAACCAAATAATAAACGTAATAAATTAACAATTAGTAATAATAGGAGGCGTGTGAATGATGGGGTGGAAGTTTGCGGGGAAATTGATTTTCCAAACGCAGGTGGTGGCGCCGGAGCATTTTGCGGGGTAAACTTTTCCCAAACAGACCTGACCTCGTCTCTTCTCTCCTGGGGTTTTTGCAAGAGGTGAAGTTGGTTTTCTCTAAAGGCCACCCGTTTAGTAAATGTTGACAAACCGAGCCGGCGCAAAACATTCTGCACTCCGTGATGGCCGATGACGGGTCGGCCACTTATATGCGGCAGATTTTTCCTAATTGTCCGGCATGACCAATCCGGATGTTGGGACACCAGGGCGAGGATCAATTTTTCATGTGCCGGTGTAACTTGCCGGCTATATCTATATATGGAAGGGGTGTTTGGCGTGAGTCCCGCAAACGCCCGGTGTTCATCAAAAGTTTTTCCCTCCCCGCTTCCCGCAGCTTGGTAGCGCGCAAGCCACTGGTAAAATATGGTTTTGCTGATCCCCAATTCCCGGCAAATTCCGGCAACAGGCGCCTTTTTCCGCAATCTAACATCCAGCGCCCGCGCTTTGAGGCTCATCTCACAGGCTTTATGTGTTGCCAACGTCCCTTTTCTAGGCGTCACCGCCTGTTTGAGTTTTGATCTGACTGAAGTTTTGCGGGCTAAATTTTGAAATGAAGAGAGTTCAGAGAAGTTATGCACCCATTTATAGATCAGGACCCGTGAAACTTGCGCTTGGCGGGCAGCAGCGGTAACGGAGATTTTTTTCGCCAAAACCAATCTCAATATCCTCTGTCTTTCAACCGAACTCAATTTTGGTTTCATATACTATAAGGTCTGACTGTTTAGCCTTGGATTAGAAAATCGGTAAACTGTTTACACTTTTTAGGCTATATTTAGTAAACACCAGGTGGGTACTCTTTGTCAAGAGGATTATAGGTCTTGGTATTTAAGCAAAATATGGAACTGGCAAATAACCAATATACGTTTGACCGAAACAGGAAAATCCCGGCGCACAAGTGTGTGAATTCTTTTTAAATTGAGGCAGATATACGCAAAATAGTAAATATCCACAAGTTATCCACAACCAAAAACACTTCGCTAAATAGATATCCCTAATTTAAAATTATAATGGTATCATGCTTACACTTATAGGCCTATCATTATTACTAGAGGCTATTTGCGAAGATGCCGTTTTCCGTGCACTATAATTAATTATAGTAAGTTACCCAGGCGGAAAATTTATTAGTTTAAGTCAAAATCTATTTATATAGTTACCGCTTACCTCAACACTGGTGTCTTTATTCATAATCTTATAGTTATCATGTTCACTGTTTTTATTCGCTAAATTTTTAGGTTATTTTCACTAAATTTTCCGGAAACACAAATAGCCGGAGCTTAATTAAATCCCAAAGTCTATTTTGAACACAATATTGGCTCTATATATGTGATTTTGTTGATTTGTAGATAAATATTTGTTAATTAAATGCCGCATATTTTGCCCTTTTATAATTCGTAAAACCACTCCTCCTCGATTATTTATGTTGGCAACGATATGTTCAAGTGCTTGTGATTTGGTTCAGGAATTGAAAGTTTCGCAGAGTAAATATCTGTCCTGAAGTAATGTATATCAGGATTTATTTTCGGAGAGTAACCTTTTGAATTTCCCGTTGTGGATAAATAGATCAATATTCTTTTTCTTCGTCAGCAGGGGTCGCAAGTGAAGGAATTTTCCGTGCAAATAAGTTGATTATCCGACCCGACTGGCTAACAAATGCCATGCTTATGATACTCATCAACAATCCCGGAATCCAGAAAAATCCTTCTTCATATATAAGTCTCCAGGAGGTTTCCGTACCGGTTGCAGGGACAATAACTATGTTTCCAAATGCATCAGCTTTTAATTTGCCACCGCTACCTTTTAACCGCCACGATGGATCAGCTGTAACTGCTGCCGAAACCACCTGATCACCCCGCAACTGGCCTTCAATGAGCAGTTCCCGAGCGTCGTACTGGAAATTCAACGGTTCGCCCAGGGTTTTTTGATAGGCTGCAAGCGCTTCCTTGTCGCTGCCTTCCTTGGGTTTGGCAACAACAGTAATTTCGGGGTCAGCACGCCTGGCAATAAAAGCATTAAATGTAATAACCGTATTTGGGGAGTCAGAAATAACTTCAGAAAATTCTTTAAACCGTTCCGGATTTTTGAAATCTTTAAATGGCTCCCGGCTCGACTCACTATGATAAATTAATTCTGACACCCCAAAAACAGACAGCCAATTTCTGAGAATTTCAATGTCGATCCCTTCCCGGATTTGATATGCTCCCATTGCCCAAGTCGGGTGAGTCGATACTTCATCCCGGCCGCCTCTGACCTGGAGTAAATTCTGTTTTACTGCACCCAACCAAAATACGGGACTTCCCGAGAGAAACACTCGGCTGCCGGGTAAAACTTGCGAGCTGATCATTTGCAGAATTCCCTTTTTATATACCGAGTCTTTTTCATTGGGTTTATATAATTTAAAAAATATGGCTCCGTTACTTATCGTCAATATCGATATTATAATTAATGTTATATACCATCTCTTAATATATCGACTCAACAAGATTCCGCCCAACACTGATACAGCCAACTGCAACTCTAAAAAATAACCAGTCCAGTCCATCCAGAAGTCGACATCGGACAAGAAACGGATGAGAGTCAGAAATAAAAAACTACTTCCGAACAATACTCCAAACAGTGTCAATTTGTCAGTCAATCTATATCTTTTTTGCACAAACCAAACTCCTAACAACAACGGAATAATTGCCTGTAACAACTGCAAAATAAAGGGGATCACATTTGCCAGCGGCTTACCGCCAAACGAGGGATTTCCCAGTAAGATCCACCAAAACCGGGGAGTGTACCAGATAGTTGCGATACTTATGGCTGTTAGTACCACCAATATCAATTTTACCCACCCTTCCAACCAATCTTGCCTTGGCCCAAGAAAAATAACTGTGATACCGGCGACAACAACCGCTAATATCCCGCCGACATCAATGAGCAGTGTCAACGAAATTAATAAAATCAACAAAACCGGCCACAAAATATTCCATTTTTTTAGAGCTTTAAGCCATATAAATATTATTGCGGATAACATGGAAATTGTCAGATGGTGCAAGCCGTTTCCGTAAGAAAGCAAAAATAAATGAGCCGGCAGCATGAGAAATAAAAGGCAGGCTAACCACCCGGATTTTTTTCCTCCACCCAACTCAGAAACCAATGATTTTAACCCAACTCCCCCAACCAACCACATGCAGCCAACAAAAATCAAATAAGCTGTTCCAACGGAAAATCCGGAAATTTTGTGAATACCCAGAACGACCAAAGGCACCACCGGTCCCGTCACAAACCTCAAAGGCAGACCCAAATACCAATTCGGAAACCACCAAATGTGGGGCCAATTGTTCTCAATGAACTGAATTACTTCTACAATTGTTGGTACTAGTGATGTTAGTGGTATTTGCATAGCGATAGTTACATGGTGATAGTTAATTGCCTGCCCCCACTCTAGCATATACCTTGCAGGGTGTAACCTTTAAAGGTATAGTAAAACTATGCCGAGCAAAAATGTTGTAAAGACTTATATCGAAAAGACTTATTATCATATTTACAATCGCGGGGTTGAAAAAAGGAAAATTTTTCTGGATGATCAGGATTATAAAACTTTCTTAAGTTATCTTAAAACTGCTCTCTTACCTCCTCAATCATTGAGTAGAAAATCATTCACCTTGCAGGGTGTAACCTTTAAAGGTATACCTAGACAACCTAAAAATTTCTTCGGTATCATAGATCTCGTGGCATATGTACTCATGCCAAACCATTTTCACTTGATGATTCAGCAAAATCATGCAAGGTCAATAAATGAATTTATGCAATCATTGTGTACTCGATATGCTATGTATTTTAATAAAAAATACAAAAGAATAGGTACCTTATTCCAAAATACTTACAAAGCAGTAATGGTCCAAGAAGAACCATACCTACTACATTTAACCAGATATATCCATCGCAATCCGCTCAATCACACAAGAAATCTAACCGTTGCCTACTCTTCTTATGCAGAATATCTTGGAAAAAGGCAAACGCCTTGGATCAAACCCCAACTCATCCTCTCGTTCTTTGATTCTTTAAAACATCCTTTTTTAAATAGCACCAATACTTACAAAAGTTTCGTTGAGGATTATGAAGACGAAAATAACCTTGATGAAGAATTGGAAAATTTTACCCTGGAATAAATACCTTGCAGTCCGTCAGCTGACGGATTTAAAGGTAAGAATTATTTAATCTGTCTCATTCCAGATTTCACCTTTATGATATAATCCCCTTGTTATGGCCCATGTACCGCCAAAACTATTAGTCGAACTTGATCCGCCTATCCGGGAAACTCTCGCCTATTTAACCGAGCGGTTGGATACTTCAGTTGGCGCAGTCCTTTCCGAAGCTCTCGCGATGTTCAAAAACGCTCAGGGGAAAAAGGTTATTTTAAAAGACAAAAATGGCCAACTTGTTGAGTATGATTATACGTATAAAGGTCCTGCCAGACGAAAATAATAATGCCGGATGATGATTTTGAACTGGACACACCTCCCTCTCCAGTTACCACTGATATAAAAACTGAAATAATGCCCGAAGAAGAAACGGTCAGCGTAGGTAAAACTATGCTGTCTGAATCTCTGGGTGAAAACCAATCGCAAGACCGGCAATCAATACCTATCTCCCAGGAAGCCACGCGCGCCAAAATCGCCTGGGGTTTTACGCAAATCTTCCTACTGATTGTCATAATTGCATTGATATTACCTACAATCATCAGCATCGCTTTCCCCGAAGTAATTGAGAACCCCATCACTACCAGTAAAGAACTCATCACGCTGGTAGCTTCGGTTCTTGCCGGCCCGTTTGGGTTTATCGTCGGGTTTTATTTTAAAGAACGCGAAAACGTATAAGCGGGCAAAAACTAAATAACGAAAAATGGGAAACTTCGCCTTTAACGTCCCTAGCCTTGGGACAAAATTTATCGATTACCGCAATCAAATCTTGGGTGATTCATTCAACTGGAGTTTTGCCAGACCTCTTTCCCAAGTCCAATATTTAACCATCCACCATGCAGCCGGTCCTGATACTCAAACTCCCGATAGTATCGCCGCGTTCCATGTCAACACCAACGGTTGGGGCGGTATCGGCTATCATTTTGTCATAGCCAAAGATGGCCGCGTTTACTATGTGGGAGATCTGACTACCGGACGGGCCAATGTCGCCAACTTGAACCATCTGGTTATCGGTATTTGCCTTATCGGCTCATTTATTGATGGCATTGAACCTCCCCAAACCCAACTGGTTTCCACACATGAACTATGTGCCCAACTTCTTTTCCGGACACCGGAGTTATCCAATACTGACGGTTGGGAAGACGTTGTCGGGCACAAAGACTTGGGATCAACACGTTGCCCTGGTGACACCTGGTCCAATTGGAGACAAAAACTCGTTACTGCAGGATTACCAACTGATAATACAGGACGTGTGGCTGATATCACCCAACTCTATCAAATTGTTCTCGGTCGGGATCCGGATGCAGGAGGTCTTAACCAATACGTCCAAAGCAGTTTAACTATTGAAGCTATCCGCAAGGAAATGACAGAATCGATGGAACACCGGACGCTCGTCAATAAAGCCAACAATTTCCGTACAGCACGCACACTGGTTGAAGAAGCCCTCACCCGCCTGTCCGATGCCAAAGGAAAACTTGAAGAAGTGACACGCCTGGGATAAAATTAATTATTCCATGCGAAAATATTTTGTTTTAGTTTCCCTAATTCTTATCTTAACCATCGCCTATCCGGTGACTACATCTGTTAAAAATAAACTTAACCTTGTCTCCACCCCACAACCCAATTCCATCTTTCCATCTCCTGACCAACTTCCACTTCAAACACCCACCGGTCCGCCGCCTGCGATCCCCTTCCAACTGCCTCAAGGGTATAGGATCGGGGTTTTTGCTAAAAACTTAGGCTCACCGCGCGACCTTGAATTTTCTCCCTTGGGGACTCTTTTGGTTTCACTTCCTGATGAAGGCAAGATCGTAGCCTTACCTGACAAAAATAATGACGGGGTAGCTGATAGCGTCAAAGTAATACTTAGCAATTTAAACCGCCCGCATGGCCTCGCTTTTTACAACAACCTCTTGTTTGTCGCTGAACTTAACCGTGTCGTACGTTATACCTGGGAAGAAGGTGAACTTTCAGCCACCCCAAACCGGGAACTTTTTACCCTGCCTTATAACGGCGGCCACAATACCAGGTCACTTATATTCAACAAACAGGGACAACTGTTTGTGAGTTTGGGTTCATCCTGCAATGTTTGTAATGAAAATCATGATTGGCTGGCAGGAGTCATCGTTTCCGACATGTACGGCAACAATCCCCATGTCTTTGCTCGGGGCCTCAGAAACAGCGTCTTTTTGACGGTTAACCCGGAAACAGATGAACTCTGGGCCGGCGACATGGGAAGAGATAGGATAGGCGATGATATCCCGCGTGAGGAAATAAATATTATCCGTGACGGCGATAACTATGGCTGGCCGGTGTGTTACGGGCAATAAATCCATGACACCGATTTTGACAAAAACCAATATATCCGCGATCCCTGCAGTGATACCCGGGCGCCAATTTACGAGTTTCAAGCTCATTCGGCACCTTTAGGACTCGCGTTTATCAACTCTCCCCAATTTCCGTCCGACTGGCAGGGGGATTTGCTCGTTTCCTACCATGGCTCATGGAACCGCAGCCAACCGACCGGATATAAGGTAGTGCGGATGACGGTTAAAGACAATACAATTGCCGGTACCGAAGATTTTTTAACCGGATTTTTGCCGGCAAATGTCAATAACGGCCCAGATAATTCTCTTGGCCGCCCCGTCGATGTTATTTTTGACAAAGACGGCAGTCTTTACGTTTCAGATGATAAAGCCGGTGCAGTGTACAAAGTCATTAAATAACCGATAGGCCATCAGAACTTGCAGTCCGTCAGCTGACGGATTTAAAGGCAGGATCAAACTGTATATCCCTCTTATGCTGGTTTGCAAGCCTGTTAGGTTGCAATAGCAGCTTAGAGGGGTATATGGCCGGAACAAATTCAAGTATGTAGGCTATATCAGGGAAATTTTATCAAGTTCTATCAACCCAGTTTCGACACGTCTCAGCTTATCTTCCTCTTGACACGCGGATAACCGAACTCTTATAGTCAACTTACTTAAAATATTGAGACCATATCGTATGGCTATATACTGATCCAATTTAAATCAGGATACAGTAAGTAAAGTATAAAATACTAGTAAATTCACGGTGCTGCCAAAACTTCTGCTCCTCATATATTCATGAATCAAGAGTCGATGTTAAGTCAGCTCATAACTAATAAGAAGGCCGTCGTGGGAATAGTGGGTGTGGGTTATGTCGGTACAAATGTAGCAACTGCCGCGGCACGTGCCGGTTTTACGACTTTGGGATTTGACATTGATCCTCATAAAATTAAGTCGCTAAATTCTCTTGCCTTGACCGGACTTACCGCAACTTCAAAATTAAGTAAACTTACCCAATGCGACATCATTTGTATTTGTGTTCCTACTCCATTAGATAAAGATCGTCATCCTGATTTATCAATTCTGAAAACAGCCTGTTCAGATGTTGCCAAATACATGCACACAGGTACTTTGGTTGTTTTAGAAAGCTCAGTCACTCCCGGTACTACCCGTACAAAAGTAGCACCGCTACTTGAAACATCCCGACTTGCAATCGGGAAGGATTTTTTCCTCGCCTTCTCCCCCGAAAGAGTTAATCCCGGCCAAAGCATCAACATCTCCTCCATACCCAAAATCGTTTCCGGTTATGATACGGTTTCCGCCCGCCTGGCAACTGTATTTTATAAAAAAATAGTTAATAAGGTTGTTCCCGTTTCATCTTTGGAAACCGCAGAACTCACCAAGGTTCTGGAAAATACTTTTAGACTGGTAAATATTTCTCTGATCAATGAAATGGCAGATTATGCCAGGTTTTTCGGAATAAACATCTGGGAAGTTATAGAAGCTGCAGGGACAAAACCATTTGGATTTCTACCCCATTTTCCTGGTCCCGGTGCAGGCGGGTATTGTATCCCGGTGTTACCCGAGTATTTACTTGAAAGTGCCCGCGGTTTGGAAGTTTCTCTACCAACCATCGAGCAAGCAATAACTACCAATTCCAGTCAGCCGGGCAAAATCGCATTAATGGTCAATGACCTTCTCCAAGGAAAAAAAGGTGCTAAAATTTTACTCATTGGTATAAGCTATAAAAAAAACGTCCCCGATATCCGGGAATCCATGTCAATCAAAGTTCTTGAGGAACTTTTGAAATACGATTACCGGGTTAATTATCACGATCCGCTGGTTCCTAAATACAAAAACTTAAACAGCCGTCCTCTGACATTATCCGAAATCAAATTCCATGACATTTTGGTAATATTGACTGCCCATCGGGAAATTGATTATAAAATGATCGCCAAAGCAGGTATAATGGTGTTTGATACGGTCAACGCGCTCAAAAAATATCACGGAAAACAGATACACAGACTATAATTGATATGAACATCCTCATCACCGGCCTTGCCGGATTTATAGGATCAAATTTGGCACGTGAACTTTTAAATAAGGGACATACGGTTATCGGAGTAGACAATCTGCGCACAAGCGACGGTAGCAACCTCAAAGAACTCAAAAAGTATAATAATTTTAAGTTTATTAAACATGACATCACCATACCCTTTCCCAAAAAACTTACAACTTACAACTTAAAACTTACAACCATCTTCCATCTTGCCTGTCCTACAGGCGTCCCCAATTTAGTTCCGCTTGCCGAAGAGATGTTAAAGACTTCATCGATTGGAACAACAAATGTGCTCGAATTAGCAAAAAAAACCGGTGCAAAGCTTCTTTTTACCAGCTCATCAGAAGTATACGGTGACCCCTTATTGTCACCGCAAACCGAAGAATATACCGGCAACGTCAATCCCACAGGCATTAGAAGTCCGTATGAAGAAGGCAAGCGTTTTGCCGAAAGTTTGGTCATGATGTACGTACGAAAATATAAAACTAAAGCGGTCATTGTGCGTGTATTCAACACGTACGGACCCGGAGCAGACAAGGACGAAACCCGGGTCATTCCCCGCTTTTTGCGCCTCGCGCTTTCCGGTAAGCCTTTATCAGTTCAGGGATCAGGTAACCAGGTGCGCACGTTTTGCTACATAGATGATCTGGTAACCGGACTGATTACAGTTATGAAAAAAGGCAAAGTAGGCAGGATTTATAATTTGGGAAGCGACAGGGAAACTACTATTTTAGATGCAGCCAAGCTTATCATCAAACTTACCGGTAGTAAAAGTAAAATTATTTTCACTCCGCGTCCCGCACACGACCACCAACGCCGCCAACCCTCAATTGAAAAAATAAGGCAGTTGGGATGGGAACCATTTACCACTCTTTCCCAAGGCGTCAAACAGACTTTACAGTCATTAAAATGAAGCCTTTTGCCCCTTTTTTTGGCCTGCCGTTGGGCATCTCATCCACTTTCTGGTTCATCATGGGATTACTCCGTTATATTACGGAACGGATATCTCTTTATAGAAACAGAGGAAAGAAAGTGCCCGATAAATACGTTTCCAACCAAATTGCCGCGATCATACCCGCCCACAATGAAGAATTGGCCATCAGGAAATGTGTTGCCGCACTCAAACAATCCCTAAGAGTTGATCAAATCCATGTAGTGTCTGACGGTTCAACAGATGCCACAGCTGATGAAGCCCGAAAAGAAAATGTCCGCGTCTCCCAAACACCGGGGGTAGGCAAGGCTAAAGCTATCATGCACGCAATTACCACTTATAAACTTTTTAATAAAAATGCTTTAATTTTTATCGTCGATGCTGATACCCGGATAGACAAACTGTTTATTAAACGTGCGTTGCCTTTATTTAATGATAGTGAAATCGGGGTCGTATACGGAACTGCACGGATCAGCTGGCCGGACCACATCGTGCCCAAACTGCGATTTTACTATGTGGCTTACCGTGAACGCTTAAATAGGATGCTGCAATATTTTTTCGCCTATGGGCAAACTTGGAAATACACCAATACCACTTATGTCATACCCGGTTTTTGTACGTTGTGGAGATCAAATATCCTTAAAAAAATCCCGATTGATACTCCGGGACTGCTGATTGAAGATTTTAATACCGCCTTTTATATACATAAACATAAAGTGTGCAAAATTGGTTATAACCCAGATTGTATTGGCTGGGACCAACATCCGGAGACTTTGTCGGACTATTGGCAACAGGTGAGGCGTTGGAATATCGGTTTTTTCCAAACGGTGAAGTTAAATGGCATATGGCCTTCGTGGTATTGGCTCACTTTAGGAATATTTACTATTGAGGTATTTTTAAACTCTATTTTTATACTTTGTCTTCCTATGTTGATATTTTTTCTTTTGTTTAAAGACTCACCCGTGTTATTTCCGGCTATTTCGGGGTATGTCGAATTTTACAAGCTTTTGGGACCATTTCAAAACGTACGACTCCTGGATATTTTTATGTCTCTTTACGTATTTGACTACGGCTTAACAGTCGTCATCGGCTTGGTTCACCGCAAGCCCCAATTTATTTTTTACGGCCTGTTTTTCTTCATCATGCATTATGTCACTTCGCTTATACTGATAACTTCCTTAATTCCAGGATTTTTCAGCAAATCAGCAGGCCGCTGGACTTCACCCAAAAGGAGCCTGGAACAAATGAGCGTGAAGATGTAAATTTTATGACCTTGCAGGGTGTCACCTTTAAAGGTGAGATCAAACTATATCAAGAAGCGCTGGGCTGGCTTGGTTGTGCTGATGGGGTGGATATAAATTTTCTCACCCTCTCCCACACCTCAGGATCTTCTCCGCCAAGCCGCCAGAATGTTACACCGCCAAAACCAGCTTCTCGTGCAAGCTGTACTTTTACTTCAACCGACGGACCATTTTCAAACCAAACTTCATGCTGATCACCGTTTTCATCTTTGTATTGGAAAAAAGGCGCGGGAGTATCCTCCCCCCACTCATCCCCAATATCATACTGTTCCATTAATCGCTTCACATCCCTGTAAGTAAGACCTTTGGCCTTGTCTTTACTGTCTTTGTTCCAATCGTACCCGTAAAGCGGAATGCCTAAATAAAATTTCTCCAGCGGGACATTTAGCTGCTTGAGATATGCCACAATTTTCCCTACCCACTCCGCTGATGCAATAGGTCCGGGTCTCCCCTCATCCCAATGTTCCCCGTATGCCATAATATAGAGTTCATCAGCAACTGGAGCCAATCTTTCCCAATTTTGGAAGCTGTACTGCCTGTCAGAGCGCTCCCCGAGTTTGGGATGAAGAGCTACGCCCACGAACTTTCCCAGGGGCCTAAGCGTCTCAACCAATTCAGCGATATAGAGAGTAAAGCTATCTTCTTCCCTCTGATCGATCTCTTCGTAATCAATGGTCACACCATCAAATCCTTTTTCTACAATCAGCGACTTTATTTCCTGGATGTGGAAATTCCGCAATTTAGTATTGTCCAAAATCCGCTCCACCCGGTTTGAATCCCAAGTTGAACCTTTCGCTTCAGGTAAATTAGTAATGACTGCACTTACTTGCGCCCCGTTTTTGTGGGCAAATTCAATGATTTGCGGATCGTAGACTGCATCTGTGTATTTGCGCAAGCCACCTTCCTGCTCATCAAGAAAATACCAAAACAAACTAACCGAGTTAAAAGTCGCAGTATTAGTATTAAATGATTTAAAGGCTTCATATTGATCCCAATATGGTATCGAACCCCTGATTTTAAACGGCCGGGGCGAAGATTTTGCAGATATTTCCCCTTTTGGGATAACCGGCTTCAATGGGATCTGTGCCGGTTTAATAAAAAAATTACGCAAATATACTATTAACGCGATGATTATTACACCAGTAATTCCGTAAATTGCATAAATTAGTTTCTGGTTTTCCTGATTTTGGAGTTTCATGTATTCAGTATCCCAAGCGCTTCTTTGTACGAAACGTTCATCAAGAGATCAATAATTGAAAGATTTGGCAAAAACGGGATCCGGGCAAAATTCTGTCTATAATCTCGGCACTTCCAATCCTGGACAGTTACGGAAATTCCGTTTTTTTGAAACAATTCCTCATCCATATATGCGGCTACCGCAGTCCCTCCGCAATAGT
>CAYHKY010000031.1:0-16806 GCA_964357355.1 uncultured Gammaproteobacteria bacterium
GTGAATTCAGTTCTTCCCGAAAACTTGTCATTCCCGGCTTGACCGGGAATCTTTTTGTGAAGATCCTCGTATTCGCAAGGATAACATTGGGAAATACTGAACAAACTCGTATTTAGGGTTCGATTTTAACTTCATTATTAATGAAACAATAATAATTAATAAAGCTCCAAACCAGGATATTCCACTAATCCAGGCACCGTAAATAAAACTTTTTGGCAGGTACTTAAATAAAATCTCATGATCGCCTTCCGGCACAACGACTGCCCTTTGTCTTATGTTTGCCGGGTAAATTTTGGCAGGATAACCATCAACCGTGGCTAACCATCCCGGATAATAAGTATCTGTCAGAACCAGAATAGAAGGCTGCGGATTATTCCTAACACTTATACGAATTCGTGTATCAAAATCATCGATGATTTGCACTTCACCGGGTACTTTAGACGCGGAGATTGGTAAAGATTCTTCCAGTAATACATTTCGCTCCTTGTAAAAATCCTCGGAAGTAAGGATTTTAGTCGCTTCTTTCAAGGTTTCGGCTTTGTAGATATTTTTTGCCATATACGTCCGTGGCCATGCAGTTGCATTTTTATAGACATATATATGATCTTTGTCATCCGTTACCGATGATAATAATTTTAATTTTGCACCGGTAGTTGCAGGTTGAGCTGAAATCAACATCTCAACACTATTCAGGCTCAAAAGTCTGGCAGCTAAGGAACTTATATTAACACCTTCATTTGTGTAAGCCCGCGGATCATTTATAAGTTCATTCATCAGAGTATTGCGACGCAGAAACCGCCCGACACTTGCTTCTAGATGAGGCACATGCCACAAAAGATTACTATTGGGATAGAGAGTGTTTTTTAAAAAAATATAAGGTTCCATATGCTGCCATCCTGTATTTAAAAAAGTTTTGTTATGAAGTATTACGGCACCCAAGGTGGTTACCCTTCCGGAATGAGGAATTAAATTTAAAACTTGGGGCGGGGAAAGCCACTCCTTTGCCGGTTCAAACGTATTGTAATTGCTCCAAGTTTGCCACAACATAAATATATTTACTCCTGTCAGGATCATTAAAATAACCGGCGCCCAACGCCATTTTGTATTCAAAAATCTGTCCGCTCCAATTGCACCCATACTTACCAAAAACAGCGTAAACGTCCACAGGAACCGCGATGGTACGCGAAATAAATTAAACGGCCAGATCGAATATATGAGGTAAAGCGGAGAACGACTACCGTTCATTAACATTAGTGAAACAAATAATCCAATCAGGAAAAAAATAGTCAAAGAATGACGCTTTTTCTTAAATCGGATCAACCCGACTATTGCAAATATAAGCGGTATCACTCCGACGTAACCCGTATTTTCCCAAAAGATCGACCCGTCAAAATCCCAGAACAGCGGATAAGTTCCCAATCGGGGATTTCCAAAAGTAAAAGGGTCAAGAAAAGATAATAAATGTTTTATAGGATATGAAAATTGTGTTGCAAATGCAGGTGAAAATCCATTTGGATCCGTTGATTGAGATAAAAATTCCCTTGCCGGTAAAATAAATACCATAGACAAGCCAATAAACACTAAAAATGCAGTACACAGATAAACCAGAGTTTTAGTTTTTTGAGTATTTAACTTCATATTCCAAGCGACATATCCCGTCAAAAAAATTATGGTAATAAATACCGCCTGCACAAACCCGGCAAACAACTGCTGTGATAATATCAATGCCAATAGACAGGCTTTCCAAAATCGGGGATTTCTACACAAACTTCCGGTGATAAATATTATCCAAGGCATGAGGCTCAAGCTTTGCAAAAGTGTTATATGGGTAAGATGAGTGAAAATAATGCCTGAAAATGTTAGAGTTGTGCTTCCAAAAAACGCCGCAAGGCTAGAAAATTTTTCTGATTTAAACCACAAAAAAGACCCCCAACCAAACAAAAGAATTGCTAATATCAAACTTAGATTATAGGCGGTAACAAAATCCAAAAAACGGTAAAGTACTAAATTTGGCAGATATAATGTCCCGATCTGTCCCTCGGCATAGACCGGGAACCCGGCATCAATATTTTTCGACCAGAGTGGTATTTCACCCGTATGCAGCTTTTCCCACAAAAAGTATTTCGTGGAAATACTCATATGAAATGCGTCGCTGCGGCCGAAATCTGGTGTCATCACCAGTCGCGGATAGGGGATGAAAAGTTTTAAAAAAAATCCGACAATGGCTAAAGTAAGTACAATCATCCACCATACATCTTTCTTTTCCATAATTCTTTTTAACTATAGTATTAATATTAATCAAGAGATCGTATACCCGTCTTACGCTGGTTTGCAAGCCTGTTAGGTTGCTAAAGCAGCTTAGAGGGGTATATGGCCGGAACAAATTCAAGTATGTAGGCTATATATGTTATGCTGCCTTAGATTAATAATTCATAAAAATGAAGCTCTCAATAACTAGCGCGTCGAACACAGAAAGCTCTACAAAATTATTAGTTTCACTCTTGTTACTTGGTGCACTTTTCCTATATATAAATTCAATATTGTTATTGAAAGATCCTCCCGTCTGGCCTGATGAATCCATATATGCAGATGTAGTTACCAATCTTATAAGAAATAACAGATTTGGGACTGATTTCTGGTTGACAGCATATCCTGGAGCGCAAACACATACTTTTTGGAATCCACCTCTATTTTTTGTCTTTCTTTATGGTTGGTTCAGAGTTTTTGGCATCACTATTGTTACACAACGATTCCTAAGTATAACGGCAGGTTTTCTGTTTCTGGTAGTTTTTACCTTACTTAACAACCGATTACTAAAACCCTTACCGCTTAAGTTCAGGCTTCTACCGACTCTGGCACTTATTTTGGACAATACCTTTATGCGCTCAACCCGTATCAGCAGACCGGAAATATTTGTAATGCTTTTCGGATATACCGGCCTGTCACTCTATCTTAATTCTTTACATATGACAAACAAAATAAAAGTAAATGTCATGGGGATTATCTGTGGAGTATTATGCGGTCTAACACTATTAATTCATCTGATAGGTGCATACTTTTTTATTACCATTGTAATTTTTCATATTATTGTGTTCCGATATGCAGCTTTCAAGGAAAAATTTCTCTATTTTTTAAGCGGTGCATTTATCCTGCCACTATTGGCTTGGCTGACATTTAATTTACCTCATCTGCCTCTTTTATTTCTCCAAAATCAACTGGCTGTGGTCAGAAAAAGTATCGAGTTACCCTGGATTTGGTATGTCTTAAATTACCATCCACGAAATTGGGAAGATTGGTTTACCAATCAAGCTATTTTAAAGATCGTTATTTTATTCTTAATTGGGTATTCGACCATACTTTTACTATTTACATTGAAAAATAAGAGCCGAAGCTATCTTTTTTTCAGTTTGTTATTAGGATTATCCTGGTTAATAACTACAGTTGGCAAAATGTCCTGGTATTTCCCATTA
The DNA here is from genome assembly GCA_964357355.1 of uncultured Gammaproteobacteria bacterium. GTDB lineage: Bacteria > Patescibacteriota > Microgenomatia > UBA10105 > UBA10105 > CAYHKY01. Next base: position 3,471 of record CAYHKY010000031.1, read on the forward strand.
ATTTTTCCTGCATTTTATATATTATTTCTGCTTTTATTAAAAAATTTGCAATTAAGACTACAAAAGCTATTTTTATGTGGACTAATAGCTATGCTTTTACTTAATAGTCATTTGACAATAGAAACGCTAATATCACTTTCAGGAGAAAACTACTCATATTTAAAATTTACTGATAAAATAGTTTCTTTAATTCCTGAAAGTTCGGCCATATTTCTCTCTACTATACCAGACCCTTATTATGGTCTTATTAATAGTGATAAAAAATTTCAGCTCTACGAATTTCCAGCATTACAGGTAAGTTGGCTAAATTATTTTGAACTTTTGAATAATGCCGATTACATCGTATATAACGGTACGTATAATCCGTATATTTTCGGAACTGAATTTGAACGGTATATTTTACTCAACCGGGATAATATTATTTCTACTGGTGAATCTGAACCTTTTAAGACAATGGTTATCAAACTACTGCCAAAAAATCAGCGAATTGATCCTATTGGAGTGGCCTTTCCACAGCTTTGACCTTTTGTTCATAGAGAGATTGGTAATACTTCGTTTGCGTTTCGTTATGAAAACAACTTTTGTAAACTTCAGTCAACAAAGAATAGGTTTCTACTGTAGCTTGTCCTGTGTCTGATAGCGGTTCAAGCAGAGCAGTCACCTGATCACATTTTCCTTCTCTCAAATATAATCGGCTCAACTCGTGTTTGCTAAGAAGGTCATCTGAATTCAGCTCTAAAGACCTGTTTAAATATCTTTCTGTCGCATCATTGAGTTGGGCAACGCCCAGGATACTTGCTACTTCCCGATACGCGTCAGCATATCTGTTTTTAACCTCTGACAAAAGTAAATGGGGGTAGATTGCCAATGCGCCTGTTGCGGGATTTTGATAATTAGCAAATAAGGCATCATTTTCTTTTAAAAAGTCCAGGTGATCGATCTTGTCTGAAACTAATTTATAAACTAGACCATAAGGCAACCACCAATATTTGCTACCAAGATCAAGCGGAATAGTACTATAAATGGATCGTGACGGATAGTTTTGCAGTACCAAATCTTTGAATATAGATCCGCTTTTGCTGGGTAATGAAATACCTAACTCCGGATAAACATGTGCATACACAGAATTGTAAAAGGGTCTATCCATAAATCCCCAATGAAGTAGTATTTTATCTTCATTTTTAGCTTTCCCGCCGCTCGCTAGGTACACATACTCGGTGTTCATCGTCACCACATCATCTGATACAATCAAGATAGATCGGGGAGGTAATGATCGGAGTATATCTTGTCCCAGATTTTCCGCAGTCCGGTCATATTTAAGAGAGTAAATTTTTGAAAAATTAGTTAATAAAAGTACCAGAGGTAGTAATACAAACAGTATATTTAGTTTTATTGGAATCCTGAGGAATCGCTTCGTAATTCGAATACCCCAAGTATTGACCTCAACTAATCCAAACGCTATCCAGAAAACAAAAAACAAGTAGGGCACCAAATAAAATCGCTCGATAGTCCCCAAATGAAAATTATTTTCATACGGAAATCCTGCATAGATCAGATAAAGGGGACCACTAAATAAAAATGCGGTTGAAGTTACCCAAAAAAGCAGTCGCCGCCGAAAAAAAATACTCACCATACCTATTACACCAACAACTAATCCCACTTTTGTGAAATCTAAATATATTGAGTGGAAAAGAAGTGATATATGATAGAGACGGTCAGTGAGACTTAGATTAAAAAGTGCGGTTGAGCGAAAAGAGCCATACATGGCGCGAGTGACAAGCCTCACAAAACCGGCGAGAGTTTTAGGGTCTTCCCAGTTGAGCAGCGGGTTAGTATGCGCTGCTATCACCACATACACATAAGGAATTAAACCTAAAAAAAATAACCCGATGATTTTAGGGAGTGAAATGAAATTAGGTTTTACATGGATTCTCTTCCATACCAGAATTAAAAAGGCAGGTACCAGGAGTAGGATTGTATGATGATGGGTGAGTGACAAACCAAACAAAAAACTGCATGCGTAAAGATTTTTCAACCTGCCTGTTTCTTGATATATCCAACCTAAATAGAAAAGAAATATCGAAATTAAAATGTGTAATGCAAAAACTTCCGGGACTGCGGTGTATAGCCAAAATAAATAACTAAACCCCAGAGTGGCTACGGCTATTAAAGTACTAAGTGCGTTTTTTGTAAGGCGAAAGAGAAAAGTAAAAAGCATTCCTAATGTGATTGCTCCTGATATACTTGATAACAATCCAACTCTCCACGCAATTGTATAAAGCGGAATTTTAGTCAGCATCCAGCCTAAAAAAGTATAGAGCGGATATCCGGGAGGATGTGCAACCCCAAATGAAAAAGCAGCTGACACGAGGTCTCCGCCATCACCACCATAAATACTGGTTGATTGAGTCCACAAATAAAAGAGGAGAAAAAATACACCCAGAACAAATGCATATTTTTCTCCTCTTTTCCAATCTTCAATTCTCATTATTCAGATTAACGTGTACACCAATACCAACCGGTGTCTGTAGTTCCCGGGTTAGTTCCAATAGTAGGTGGATAGGAACCAACAGCACTAAATAAAGTAGACGGATCACGGCTGATCGATTTTGACTCTGGATCAAAACAAACCGATACCCCTGCAGCATTAGCTCCGCCTAGAATGGAAATCACAAGTGCAGTACCTGCGGGCATACCTGCAGTAAAAGTCGGCTTCAATTCTCCTGCACCGGTCAGCAAGTTGATAAATGCAGCGGATCCTGTAACATCATCAGCCCACGCACCATTTCCCCAAGGCATTGACCCAAATACCGCATAATACCGCTGAATCGCATTGGTTAACTCCACAGCTACAGTCCGTTTCTGTGTATCCCGGCCTTTTTTGAGCTGTTCCAAAGGATCAATAGCAGCAAGTAACCCGGCTGCCAAAATTCCCAAAATACCGATAACTACTAGCAACTCGACTAGGGTAAAACCTGAATTTACTGATAATTTTTTTGATAATTTCATAGTTCACCCCCTTTCATTATTAGAAAAAAACTACTTAAACTGGCTGGTAAGTTGGTATATAGGTGTGATGATTGAAAACACAATAAATCCCACACCCACTCCTAAAATAACCATGATAATTGGCTCAATGGCGGTTGTCAATCCTTTCACCGTGTGGTCCGACTCCCGCTCAAAATAGGTAGAAAGTTTGATCAAAGAATCATCAAGTTTACCGGTTTCCTCGCCCACTTTGATCATCTGCGCCAAAATAGGCGGAAATATCGAGTACTGGGCAAAGAGTGCTCCCATGGGAAAACCCTTTTCCACTTTTTTGGTGATATCTTTGAGGGCATCCTGATAATGAATATTGCCAAGTGATGTAACTAAAATATTTAGTGAATCCAAAATGTGCACTCCTGCACCCACCAACATCCCCAAGGTCCGGGTAAATTCGACCAGTATAATCTGCTCAGTCAGAGGACCTATGAGCGGCAAACGTAAAATAAAACTATCCCAAATTTTTTTCCCCGGAGTTGTAGCCTTCCACATTTGGAAAAGCCTAAATCCACCAACACATACTATTCCCAATAACCACCAGAATCTGACCATAAAATCAGAAGTTGCCTGTAAAATACGCGTCGGCAACGGTAAATCTGCACCAAAATCAACATAAAGTTGCGTCAATTTGGGAACAACAAGAGTCATCAGTAATACAAACACTATTCCCATAGCAATCATGATAATTGTAGGATATACCATGGCACCTTTTACCTTGTTTTTAAATTCCATGTCTTTTTCCAAATTGTCAGCCAATCTTTCAAGCACCCTATCAAGGGTACCTGAGGATTCGCCTGCTTTTATAAGCGCAATGTAAGTATTAGAAAAATATTTAGGGTATTTCTCCAAAGACCCGGCTAAGTTTCCGCCTCCTTGAATTTCCCGTGAGATTTTAGTGAGCATGTTAGTAAACGCCGGATTGCTTGATTGAACTCTGAGAAGCGAAAGGGCTTCCTGAATTTGCAGCCCGGCTGTCACCATAGTCGAAAGCTGACGGGTAAAATTGGCAATATCACCAGATGATACCCGCCGAAACCTATTCAATGAAATGGAAGAAAGAGTACGATGTTGGGGGGAAAGAGATGTAACAACTAAAGATCTCTCCCGCACAAGTTGTGCAGCTTCGCGCTCGTTATTGGCTTCAACTGTACCCTTGATTAACTTACCTGTTTTGTCTCGAGCACTATACGCATAAATTGCCATATAATTATGACGAGGTCACAAACAACCTGATCAATTCCTCGGGTCTGATTGAGTATTCTTTAGCAGTATCTAGTGAAACAACTCCTGATTTTACCAAAGTTGCCAGCGATACCTCTAGAAGTGACATCCCCATATCTCCGGATGTTTGAATAATATTATCTATCAAATGTGTCTTGCCTTCGCGAATCGACGTTTGTACTGCCGGTGTGGCAATCAGAACTTCGGTAGCGGGACGCCGGCCGCCGCCTAAAACAGGCAATAGGCGTTGGGACACAATTCCTTCAAGTGTGGCTGCTAATTGCATACGTATTTGCTGTTGTTGTTTCTCGGGGAAAACATCCACAATCCGGTCTATTGTTTGAGCTGCAGAATTAGTATGGAGTGTCGCAAATACTAAATGTCCGGTTTCTGCGATGGTCAATGCTGCGGCTATAGTTTCATAATCGCGCATTTCTCCAACCAGTACTACATCCGGATCCTCTCTTAACACGCTGCGAAGCGCTACCGTCCAGGAATGGGTATCCGTATGCATCTCCCGTTGGGAAATCAATGCTCTGGCTTTGGGATATACGTACTCAATCGGGTCTTCAATAGTTATGATGTGTGCATCACGGGTGAGATTGATTTCATTAAGAACTGCGGCAAGAGTTGTAGATTTACCGTGTCCTGTGGGACCTGTAACCAGCACAAATCCTTGCCGTAAAGAAACAAATTCATGATAAATTTTGGGAAGTCCTAATTCGTCAATATTACGAATTTTTTGAGGCAAACAACGAATTGCTGCCGCCATTGTCCCTTTTTCAAAATATATATTAATGCGAAACCTAGCCTCCGTATGCGCGTAAGAAAAATCTGTTTCTTTGTTGGCTGCAAATAGTTCCTTTTGTTCGTTGGTTAAAAGAGATGTAATCAATTCTTCAACTCTTTGAGCACTCAAGGCCGTTTCACCCGGCACCGGCTGCAAAAGACCGTCAACTCTGATTATAGGCGGAGATCCAACTAAAATGTGCAGATCTGATGCGTTTCGTTTTGCGGTTAATTCCAAAAGTTGTTTTATATCCATATTTAATCCTGTGCTACCCTTAATACTTCTTCAATTGTAGTGACGCCTTCAAGCACTTTCATATATCCATCCTGTTTCATCGAAATCATTCCTTCTTCGATAGCTTTTATTTCCACATCGGCACTTGATGACCGTTCCAAAATCATTTTGGCAATAATCGGCGAAATAGGCAATACTTCAAAAATTCCTACTCTTCCTGAATAGCCGGTACTGTTACATTCCGGACAACCTTTTCCGTGGAATAATTTTACTTTTCCGCCAGTCTCAACCGGTTGATATAGTTTACCCAGAATTTTTTTAATATCGACAAGAACTTCGGGAAGCGGATCGTAGTCAACTTTACAAAAAGTGCAAATTTTACGTGTGATCCTCTGTCCCACAGCGCAATTTAGGGCAGAAGTCACCAAAAACGGTTCCGCTCCCATGTCCAAAAGCCTTGGGAGCGCACCTGAGGCATTGTTAGTATGCAGAGTTGAAAAAACCAAATGTCCTGTGAGAGCAGCTTGAATAGCCAATCCGGTTGTTTCGCTGTCACGTATCTCACCGACAAGAATAATGTTTGGGTCTTGTCGCAAAAACGCGCGCAAACCATTTGCAAATGTCAACCCGGCACCCGGATTGATCTGCACCTGATTGATCCCTGCTATCTGGTACTCAACCGGATCCTCAAGTGTAACAATATTGACCTTTGCGGTATTTAGGCGTGAAAGAACGGAATATAAAGTCGTAGTTTTTCCACTGCCGGTTGGACCGGTGACCAATATGATTCCGTGAGGGCGTAAAATATTTTCTTCAAGACGTTTTACCGCCAAGCCCCGGAGTCCTAATTCATTGAGTGTTGGTATACCTCCGGTTTTTTTGAGTAACCGCATGACAATTTTTTCGCCATTAACGGTAGGAAGTGTGGAAACCCTGAGGTCAACTTCTTCTGAACCCATCCGGAAATTAAACCTGCCATCCTGAGGAATGCGTTTTTCATCAATCTTCATGTCGGATAATATTTTGATACGCGAAATTACGGCAGCATGTACTGAACGGGGAAGTGCCAATTTTTCATGCAGTATGCCGTCGATCCTGTACCTGACCCTGGTTTTTCCTTCCTGTGGTTCTATATGGATATCAGATACACGATTTTTTACCGCAAATTCCAAAAGTGTTGACACGATTTTCGCAATCGGAGCTTCCTTGATGATTTCACCCAACCGGCCCGCTTCTACGGTGCGTATTTCGGGAGTAATTGTTTCTTTAAGAGCGGCAGTAACTTCTGCGCCCAGACTTTGGGCATAACGTTCATCAACGGCTGCCAAAATATCACCTTTTATAGCTAAATAAGGTTTTATTCGTTTACCGGTTTTTTGCTCAAGAAATTCAATTACCTGCAAATCAAAGGGGTCTTCCATCGCAACTAATACGGCATTGTTAGCTCCGTCAAAATCAAACGGAAAAATAATATAACGCCTGGCAACCGGCTCGGGGATAAAATTAACCACTTCGGGAGAAACACCTTTACCTGCAAGTGTCACAAATGGCACGCCCAAGGCCTTGGCTTTGGCTTCGTTAAATTGAATTTCATTTATGAGGTTTTTTTTGAGAAGATAATCTTCGATGTTCTGTCCGCTTTGTACCAATTCAATCCTAATAGTATCGGCAGTTTTTTGGTCAAGTGTTTTCAGCGCAACAAGTGCATCAAGTAGTTTTTGGGCAGCAATCATAAAAATAAAATTTTCTTATCAGGAATAATTACAGTATAGAATATAAATAAGTGTAGTACAATGTCAACGGAATGAAATAATCGTTATGTTCCATGCAATAGCCATCATCCATCCAGACGCCAAAGTACGTAACCTTGAAGTTGCAAAGTTACTGGCCGCCCGCAAAATTAATCAATTTGACATATTCAAAACTGAAGAAGGAAATCCCGTTACGATTGCTGATGTCAGACATTTACAGAAATTCCTCAGTCGCACCGCTTTAACACAATCAGGCAAAGCAGCCATTATTACTGGTAAAGATATTACGCTTGAAGGCCAACAAGCGCTCTTAAAAATTCTGGAAGAACCGCCTGCACATAGTCTGATCATTCTTTGTGCCACTCACAAAGACTTATTACTTCCCACTATACTGTCACGAGTTGTCGTAATTCAACCAAAACTGACTCAAGAAAACCTGGGTTCCCAAGATTCTTTGACCCAATGGTGGAATGTGCTTAAAACGAAATCGCCTGGAATCCGTTTGGAATACTCTTCTGGGCTGGCTAAAGAGAATGAGTCCCTGGATGCCTGGATCTGCACCCAACTCTCTTGCCTAAGAAAAGAAGTACACCAAAATTATACGCATCCTGGTACAAAGATTGCTTTTTCAGTGCTAGAACTGGTTTCACTTATTTATGAACTACTCTCTGCCCGAAAATACATTGCCGGTAACATCTCAACCAAGCTGGTTCTTGACCGAATTTTTCTTTCTGTACCGTTTGTTTCAGAGGAAAAAAGTTAGACAAACCCTTGCCCAGTTAAATTCTTTCCGTTATAATAGCTCCACATGCCGCAGGTCTAACAAGCGGCAGTTTTTTTCTTATATGCCTGCTACTTCAAATTACAGCGGAGATCAAATTGTTGTTTTGGAAGGACTGGAACCAGTTCGCAAGCGTCCTGCGATGTATATCGGTTCTACTTCACTGGCAGGTGTATACCACTGCATCAAAGAAATTGTCGATAATTCCATAGATGAAGCGCTTGCCGGGTTTGCCAAAAATATTTGGGTCACACTAAACCCTGATTTTTCAATCACAGTGTCAGATGACGGCAGGGGAATCCCGGTCGATAAAGTACCTAAATATGGCATTTCAGCTCTGGAAATAGTCATGACCAAACTTCATGCAGGCGGCAAATTTGAAGGCAAAGCTTACAAGGTGTCAGGCGGTCTTCATGGAGTAGGCGCCTCGGTAGTCAATGCTCTTTCCACCAAAATGCGGGTTGAGGTCTTGCGTGACGGAAAGCTTTACGCACAAGAATATTCACAAGGTATTCCCAAAGGACCAATATCTGCAACAAGTAAGTTTACAGAAAAACTTGGACGCAAAACCGGTACTACTACCACATTTATATTAGATACCGAAATATTTCGCGATGGTATTGAAGTAAATTTTGAGCAGGTAAAAAAACCGATTAAGGAACGCGCGTACCTGATCCCCAAAATCTTTTTTCATCTGTTTGAAACTAAATCAAAAAAGGACACTCACTATTATTTTGAGGGTGGAATCGTCTCTCTTATCAAGGCTTTAAATCACAACAAAGTTACCTTGCATGATCCAATTCACATCCACAAACAAGTAGGTGAAGTAGAAATGGATGTCGCCATACAATATAACGATGGTTTCAATGAAAATGTTGAGTCTTTTGTAAATGTTACCAATACCCATGAAGGCGGTTCTCATATGACCGGGTTTCGCATGGCCTTAACCCGCGCAATAAATGATTATGCAAAAAAAATGGGCGCTACTAAAAATGGGGAGGAGGGAATTCAAGGTGAAGATACTCGTGAGGGATTGACAGCTATAGTTTATGTCAAAATGCCCTCGCAGAATTTGCAGTTTGAAGGTCAAACTAAAGGCAAACTGGGTAATGCAGAAGTCCAACCGATAGTGCTGACTGCAGTTAAAGAGGGTTTGGACACATATTTTGAAGAAAATCCTTCTGATGGCCGCCGAATACTTGAAAAAGTATATTTGGCACTTAAGGCCAGACTCGCAGCCAAAGCTGCCAAAGATGCAATCATCAGAAAAGGTGCCTTTGAAGGCGGAGCCCTTCCGGGAAAATTAGCTGATTGTCAGGAAAGAAATCCGGCCAATAGCGAACTTTATATTGTTGAGGGAGACTCAGCCGGGGGAAGCGCCAAACAGGGAAGAGACCGTAAATTCCAAGCAATACTTCCACTTAGAGGGAAAATCTTAAATACCGAGAGGGCAAGACTCGATAAAATTATCGGTTTTGAAGAATTAAAAGCTCTGGTGATTGCGCTCGGAATGGGTATCGGGGAAACGACTACAAGCGAAAAATTGCGCTATCACCGGATTATAATTATGACCGATGCTGACGTTGACGGTGAACATATCATGACACTTCTCTTAACTTTTTTTTACCGGCATTTGCCTTATATCGTGCAAAACGGCCATCTTTATATAGCCATGCCTCCGCTATTCAAGGTCCAAATAGCGAAACAAGCATATTATGCATACACTGACAGCCAGCGCGATGATATTATAAAAAAACACGCCCCGAACGGTGTATTCAATATTCAAAGGTACAAAGGTCTGGGAGAAATGAACCCTGATCAACTCTGGGAAACGACGATGAACCCGGCAAATAGAAGCTTGAAACAAATTACGATAGACGATGCAGCGAGTGCCGACGCAACTTTTACGATGCTAATGGGAGACGAAGTTCCGCCGAGAAAGAAATTTATCCAGACGCATGCAAAAATGGCAACACTTGATGTTTAAAAAAATTAAAGGGAGGTTTCTATGAAAAACTTATCACCCGGTAAAAATCCACCCGAGGAAATTAATGTTTTAATTGAGATTCCCCAGGGATCTCTTATCAAATATGAGTTGGATAAAGATTCAGGTTATATGTTTGTAGACCGTTTTGCATTTACAACTATGGGATATCCGGCAAATTATGGATTTGTACCAAATACCATGTCAGGAGACGGCGATCCGGTTGATGTCTTGGTTTTGTCTGTTTATCCTGTTCAGTCAGGGACTGTAATCCCGGCAATCCCCATCGGGGTATTGGAAATGGAAGATGAATCAGGAATTGATTGGAAAGTTGTCGCGGTACCACCAATGAAAGTTGATCCGTTTTTTGGCCGGTATAAAGATATTTCCGAAATTGATAAAGCGATCTTGGCCCGCATCAAACATTTCTTTGAACATTATAAAGAGCTCGAACCGGGCAAATGGGTCAAACTCAAAGGATGGCACGGTAAAAATGAGGCCTTGGAGGAAGTTAGAAAAGGACTTAAGAAATAATCCAAATATCTAATTTACAAATTATCCAATTTTCAAAAAAACCCGACAACTCATTGGATTATTTGCCTATTTGAAATTTGACTCTTGGATAATTACGAAGTATGAATATCGGTAAAATTTTACCCACAGAAATAGTCTCCGCGATGCAAAAGTCGTATCTCGACTATGCCATGAGCGTGATTGTAGCCAGGGCTCTCCCTGATGTCAGGGATGGCATGAAACCTGTTCATCGCCGGGTGCTATATGCGATGCAACAAATGGGATTACTACCGCCCTCGCGCTATACCAAAGCAGCCAAAGTGGTAGGAGAAGTTTTAGGTAAATTCCATCCGCACGGAGATGTGCCTGTCTATGATTCCCTTGTCCGCCTGGCTCAAACTTTCTCGATGCGTTATCCCCTCGTTGACGGACAGGGAAATTTTGGTTCAATTGACGGCGATCCGCCCGCAGCCATGAGGTATACGGAATGCCGATTAGCAGCAATTGCAGCAGAAATGCTCACTGATATTGACAAAAATACTGTCAATTTTGTTGACAATTTTGACGCTACTCTCAAAGAACCGGTATATCTTCCAGCTAAGTTACCCAATTTACTGCTGATGGGGGCAGAAGGTATAGCTGTTGGTATGGCTACCAAAATTCCTCCCCATAATTTGAAAGAGGTCATTGACGCGGTAACGATGATGATTGAAACGGGAAAAGTTGCCAAAGATGATGCACATATTTCTTTTGTTTCTGAAACCACACTTGAAGATTTGATGAAACATATCAAAGGCCCGGATTTTCCGACTGCAGGAGCAATCTATGATATTAGCGAAATAATGTCTGCTTATGGCACCGGACGGGGTAGAATTGTGATGCGCGGAAAGGCAGAAATTGAGGAAATCGGGAATGGTAAAAGCGCCATCATTATTACTGAGCTGCCTTATCAAGTAAACAAAGCCTTGCTTGTCGCCAAAATTGCCGATCTAGTAAAAGATAAAAAACTCGAAGGCATCTCAGACTTGAGGGATGAATCCGACCGGCACGGCATCAGAGTTGTGGTAGAACTCAAACGTGATTCAAAACCCCGATCAGTTCTGAATAATTTATATAAACATACTTCACTACAAACAGTTTTTCCTGTTAACACAGTCGCACTCGTTGACGGAACACCCCGCACTCTTTCGCTTAAATCTATTTTGGAGGAATATATCAAACACCGGCTTGATGTCGTCAAAAGAAGGAGTGAATTTGAACTGTCAAAAATGCGCGACCGCGCTCATATATTGGAAGGGTTACTAATTGCAGTCAAAAATATTGACGATGTGATTGAAACTATTAAAAAATCCAAGGATGCAGATACCGCCAAAATCAATTTAATATCAAAGTTCAAATTGAGTGAGCTTCAGGCTGTAGCAATACTCGATATGCAACTTCGGCGTCTCGCGGCCCTGGAGAGGCAAAAACTGGAAGATGAATATGCGATGGTCAAAGAAACAATCGCTTACCTGGAAGATCTTTTGGCACATCCGGTTAAAATATTAAAAGTAATCAAAGTGGAACTAGCCAAAATAAAAGAAAAATATGGTGATGATCGTCGCACCCGGGTATTTAAATCCAAAGTCGGTGAATTTGCCGAAGAGGACTTGATCCCAAATGAAGAAACTATAATTACCATTACCCGCACCGGCTACGTCAAACGGCTTCCCAGAACTACTTTTAAAACCCAAGCCAGGGGCGGCAAAGGTGTGATCGGTATGACTACCAAAGATGAAGATGATGTTGATACGATCACCACCGCCATGACGCACGACAATTTACTCCTGTTTACCGATAGGGGAAAAGTCTATCAGGTTAAAGTATGGGATCTTCCTGAAACATCACGTCAATCAAAAGGACAAGCTATTGTCAATTTAATTAACATTGAAGCAGGTGAAAGAGTGACCAGCATGCTTACCTATGGAAAATCAGCAGGTGAGGTTGCAAAATACATCTTTATGGCAACCAAGCGCGGGACCATCAAAAAAACCAAAATTGAAGAATATACCTCAATCAGAAGAAGTGGACTGGTAGCAATCAAACTCGAATCCTCTGACACTCTATCCTGGACTGCACTGACTTCAGGAAGCCATGAAATACTTATCGTCACTCACAATGGCAAAGCAATCCGTTTCCATGAAAAAGAAGTCCGTCCGACCGGACGGGATACAATGGGCGTCCGGGGAATACTTATGAAAGTCGACGACTATTTAATCAGTATGGATGTCATAAATGATGAAAATAAATCAGCCGAGTTTTTAACTATCATGGAAAAGGGTTTAGGTAAAAAAACTCCGGTGTCAGGATTTCCCGTACAAAGGCGCAGCGGCCAGGGAATCAAAGTAGCTCAAGTTACCGCAAGAACGGGGAAAGTAATAGTTTCACAAATGATCCCTAAAGATTGTGAAGGAGTAATTCTTACCTCAAATAAAGGCCAGGTTGTAAAATTACCCATCTCCTCAGTCCCCAAACTTTCCCGGGCTACTCAGGGAGTCATTCTGATGCGTTTCACCGATCGAACTGACACTGTGGCTGCCGCAACTTGTGTCTGAAAAATATTCCTGCCTCAATAAATAAAACTTATGTCCATCAGGGAAATTGAGCCAGTGTTAGAACCCGAGTTTCTCAAATTAGTGCCCTGATTTCAATTTTTGTAATAATGTGTGGATATCTTTGGGAATTTCTGGATCTACTGGATATTCAACCCCATTAACAGTAATAATTCCGGAACGAATAGGGCGAAGAGTTTTAACGATTCGCTTAATACTTAACCCTGTCCGTTTTTCAATTCTTCGGGAAATAGCTAGACTAGTAAACACAAGGGTTAAGTGGGCCTCAATGGCGTCCCTCTTTCGATGGAAAATTGGTCTGGCTTTAAGATCAGACTTAGCCATTCTGAAACTGGCTTCCACTTCAAATAATTCCTGACTTCGCCAAGAACATTTTTTAGTTGAGATTTAGCTTCAAAATATCGA
>CAYHKY010000032.1:0-15416 GCA_964357355.1 uncultured Gammaproteobacteria bacterium
CATATACAACATTTAGTTTCCCAGCTGCGGGGCATTCTATAGGCATAGCGAGATGATCGCCTATATTTGAACGGAGATGGAGACCTAAGAAGTTTTTTTTATTTACTTTTACTCCGGATTCTGCCCAGGCAGTTTTTGGATCCACTTTGTTATATAAATAATAAAAAATGTAAGAGCTGTCGGGAATTACAATTTTCTGATATTTTTCTTTAAGTGTTGGCAGAGATAAAATCATTTCATGAACTCCGAAATCTCTGCCCCACGGTTCATGTACATTGGCATGCCAATAGTATTGGTGGTTGAAGTAGGCGACGTTATAAACCAGCAGTAAGCCGGCACAGCTTAGTAAGAGTGTGAATATAGGATTCGGGCGCAGGTTTCTGTACATGGAAATCAAACCATAACTGATTAGAAAACAGAATAAGGGTATTGCAAAAATAGTCCTTTCCGTTTCAGAGCCGAACTCGGAAAAAGAACTTCCCAAAAAAACAATTAAGATCGTTCCTAAAACGAGCGTGTTTTTGTATAAAGAATGATTTTTCACAAAATAAAGGAGACCCAATAAAACGAAAGGTGCTGCCCACAAATATAAAACACCGTGATACGGAACTGAGAAGCGTCTGTCCATTTTGTCACCCCGCAAAAATAGAAAGTCAAAACTCAAATTATTAAATAAATTTTGCAAAAGAAATTGCGGATAGAAAGTTAATTTATTGTGAAATACACGGGTTACCGGGAGCGGGAATTCATGCTGGTCCTCCATAATCTGTTCTAAAAGAAGGGGATATGCATGAACTTGATAAGTGCTGTCCTGATTGAGTCTTTGGCCGTGTGTTATCAGCAAGAGCTTGATGAGCATAAGAACCGGAAGAAGTAAAATTAACATAGTTAACCAAAACGATGTTTTTCTGCCAGGTTTTTTCAGAATATAAATAAAATAAAAAATAAGTATAAAAGGCAATATGACCCATACTGCATAGTATGTGGCAATTGCCCAGCACAATGCCAAGGCACTTATCAGTAAAAGATAGAGGCGTTCAGTTGTGTACCACTTGATAAACAATAATATTGAAGCTAGGAAGAACATCAGAGCAATCATTGGATCATATGCCATTCGAGATAAAATAATGTGCCAGGGAGAAACACCTGTAAAAAATAGAGTAAGAAGTGCCAACTTTCGTTTTTTAAGCGTTTGGTTAACGATGTAATAAATTAATATCAAGCTGATCATGCCAGCAGTTACTGTCGATAGTCTTGCAGAAAATTCGTTCAGACCGAAAATCGCTATAAATGGAATTTGCCAATACGAATAACCTGCTAGTTTGTAGTCGCCGATCGAGGTAAGTACCAGTGGGAATAGTTTGCCGTATTCATCGCGGCCAGTTTTAAATATTGAATATGCGTTATATGCAAAAGCAGCTTCGGTTTGGTCAAAACCTTCCGGGTTTTGAGTGAGTTGGTATATGCGGATAACAAAAGAAAGGGTAAGGGTGAGAAGAAGCAAAATGAAAAATCTTGTTTTCATGTGCGAAAATATCCGGCTAAATATACAAAGTTCTCAACGTATGGCATAGTACTGTAGCGCATATATTTAGTCAACTGAGGTTTATTGATCTTCGTTAATTGATGGTACTATAGAAACAATGAATCTTTTTGTACCCGTTATCATTTTCATAATAGTCGGCGGAATTATTTCCCTCGTATGGATTATTGCCCGCCTCTATACTGATGGCAAAAAAATCAAGGTGCGAGAGCGTATATTGAGGAATGATCTCCAAAAGGCAAAAGAAGATTTAGAACTGAACCAGCAAAAACTACAGGCATCGCTAGAGGCTGATGAATATTCCAAATTGGTTATTTCACATCTTGAAATAGGGATTATGCTTATAGATCAAAATGGTTTGATTCAGTTTGTTAACTCTTATGCAGAAAAGTTTATTGACGATGAGCAACCGATAGCAAAACATTATCAAAAAGTGCTCAGATGGAATAACGGGGAGAATAAACTTGATTTTTCTCTTTTTGAAGCTGCCCATCAAGGTGTTTTACAGGTAATATCAGAAAACAATTCGATTGTTTGCTCACGAGGCGCATTTCCCATAGCTGGTACCATTTTGCCGATAAAAGATGGAGTTACAACCGGATTCATTGTGCTTGCATTTACAGACAATAGCAAACAGCTTGAGCGCATAAAAGAAGGACAGGTTTTTTTCTCTGCAGCAGCCCATGAGCTCCGTACTCCCATCTCTATTATTCGGGCAAACACCGGTATGATACTTGATCATTTTGAAACGCTGGGAAAAGAAGAAATTAAAAGATTGCTTGACAGTACTGATGAAACATCTCAAGAATTACTTGATTTGGTAAATAATTTCTTAAATTTATCGCGGATTGAACAGGGAAGACTGGAGTTTAAAAAAGAAGAGTTTGATATCCAAAAACTCACTGAGGAAGTCATTGCGGAGCAATATTCTTTTGCCCTGAAACGTCATTTGTTACTAACAAGTGAGAAAAAAGATCTCACACTTAGGATGGTGATAGGTGATAGGTCAAAAGCAAAAGAAGTATTGTCGAATTTGATCAGCAATGCGATCAAATACACGCAACAAGGAAGTATCACTCTTATTTATGCGAGTATTAATGGTTTTATTGCTACCAAGGTGTGTGATACGGGCATGGGTATTCCCGAGAATCGTCAACGTTTATTGTTTAAAAGTTTTCAACAAATTGGAGTTGCGCGTACTTTGTCAACTTCAAAAAGCACCGGTATGGGGTTATTTATATCCAAAAAACTCGCTCTACTTATGCACGGAGATCTGGTTCTTGAAAAAAGTGAGCCTGGCAGCGGTTCAGTATTTACTTTTACACTTCCACGTGTCTACCAGACATAAAATTAGTCACAGTTAATTATTGTTTCACAAATTTATAATAAAACAACTTAACTATTTCGGTGGTTATGAAATAGCTACATACTATGGTGATGACCGTAGATAATTCTTTGAAAGTTAGTGGCTGAAATGCAAATATTTGCTGGCTGATGGTTATATAAGGAAGCAGTAGGGTTATGACAAAAGCAACAAAAGTTAGAATCATGAGCGTAATTGAAGGACGGCTTGCGCGAAAAAACAACAGCCTGGTACGTACGGAAAAAATAAACAGAAGCTCAGTCATGATACTGCCCATGAACCACGCGGTTTGCAGGACCGGTGCGGGAGAATGAACGAAAATGCCAAAAAATACAAAATCAAAAAGTGTACTTACCGCCCCTAAAATTAAGGCTGTAAGAGCGAATTGGCGGAAATTAAATCTGCTTGGTTGATAAGAGCTGCCTGTATCTACGTGATCGGTAGCAATTGCGATCATGGGGAAGTCTGATAAGAGATTTACGAGAAGTATTTGTAGTGGCAACATTGGTAAGTACTCAATCAGCAGGGAAGCAATTGATACGGCAAAAAAATTTCCAAAATTGGCTGCGAGTGTAGCCGTGATGTATTTGGTTGTGTTTACAAATACATTTCTTCCTTCTCGTATGCCTTCAATGACGACATGCAGACTGCGTTTGAGAAGTACTATGTCAGCTGCTTCTTTGGCAATATCAGATGCATGGGCAACTACGAGTGCTACGTTGGCTACTTTGAGCGCTGGAGCATCATTGATGCCTTCACCTAAGAATCCCACAGCCTGTTTTTGCTCAAGTAATTTGACAATTTTATATTTAAGTTGTGGAGTGACACGGGCAAAAACGGAAAATTTATCAACCACTGCCAGTTGTTGTGCCGGAGAGAGTTCTTTAAATTCATCGCCGGTTATCACCTCATGTTCATTTTTGATCAGACCGATTTGCAGCGCAACATTTCCGGACACTTCCTTACTGTCACCAGTGAGGATTTTAATCTTTACTCCCAACGCACGGGCTTGGGATATAGCTGCAAATGTGGTGGGTTTGATCGGATCAATAAATGATATGGCGCCCAAAAAAATCATCCCGTTTTCAGCTTTTTCAATAGAAATAGGTGGCGTGGCAAGTGTTTTAGTTGTGACTAAAAGCACCCGTTTTCCTATTTTGCCTTGCTCAGTGATCCATTTGGTCAATTCTTGGGTTGCTGACGGCTGTTGTTTTATTAGTTTTATCAACTCATCCGGAGCACCTAGCACTATGAGTTCCCGCAAAAAGCCTTTGCGGACAATTTTACTTACACGCTTACGTTGCGGATCAAAAGGTAATTCCTGTTCTACTACCCAGGACCGCAAATCGTTAAGTTGTGGAGATGTAAGTGTTTCAGTGAGCGCATTGCTAAAAGGATTTATCTCAATCGGGCTATTAAATTTTTCTGATGCCGCCAATGCTGCGTAAAAAAGTGTTTTTTGATTATTACGGGTAAAAAGTTTGTCTACTGTTAGTTTATTTTCAGTCAAAGTGCCGGTTTTGTCACTGCATAACACCTCAATACTTCCCAAATCTTCTATGGCTGAAAGCCGCTTGACTACCACATGTTTTTTTGCCAGCTTCAAAGCTCCTAATGAAAGTGAGAAGGTTGTAACTACTGGGAGAGCTTCAGGGATGACACTGACTGCCAGCGCAATTGAAAAAATTAGTAATTCAGGTAGACTGGGTGTGCGTTTGATTATCAGATTAGCAACTATCAATAAACACAAGGTGATCAGAACTAAGCCGAGGGTAAATCTGCTGAAGGTTGTCAGTTGATTCTCAAAAGCACTTGACCTATGTGATACGGTAACTAGCCGGACAATGTCGCCATAATTGGTTTGTTCACCGGTAGCTATCACAACTCCTATTCCTTCACCTCCAACTATTGTCGTACTCGAAAAGCAAATATTTTTAGCGCTGTAAATATCAGCTGCAGGAGTAGTAAGCGGTATGGATTGCTTAGTTGCAGGTATTGATTCGCCGGTAAGCACGGATTCATCCGCCACCAGGTTATTGTGTTCTATAAGACGAATGTCGGCAGGAACAATCATTCCCGGTACCAAAACCACGACATCTCCCATAGCCAAATTACTAACATCCAATAATTGTTTTTGTCCTTGGCGTATAACTGTTATCGTTGCCACGAGGTATTTACCAAGTAGCGCCAAAGTTTTTTCGGAGCGGTATTCCTGATAAAATCCGAGTACTGTATTGATCCCCAAAAACAACAGTATGAGTGAACCGTCAAGGATTTCCTGCAGCAAAAATGAAAGAATAGCTGCACCAAGCAATAAATAAATAAAAGGTGAGCGGAATTGACGAATGAGTATGTGCCACCAATAAAACCGTTGAGACTTGATTAAGTTGGGACCATTTTTTTGCAAAATAAACGCTGCTTGTTTTTGTGTAAGTCCGTCTGGACCGGTAGATAATTGTTTGAAGAGTTGAACGTTTGACAATGTGGTGTACTTGGTATAGTAAGGCATAAGAATGACTTTCTTTTCATCATAGCAAAAAAATAAACTTTATAAGAACAAAATGATGAAGTGAAAATAGACAAATGTAAATAAGTATGATTAGTCATATTGATGCAATTTGCAATAATGCCGTAAATCGTATACGTTAGAGATTCACATTTACATATATAATGTCTAAATTAAAATCATCAAGAAATAAACATTCTTGGATTAATCGATTGCCATTTTATGCTCTTGGTCTGGGTGTGATAGTGTCAATTTTTCTGATGCCTGTAATCATACGGTTACGAATGAACTCAAAACTTCCCTATACTCAAGCGACAATTAAGACTAATAAAGGCGATTTCACGCTCACATTCAGGTCTGAAACCCCGAAAACAGTGGCTAATTTTATTCAGCTCGCAAAAAGTGATTATTATTCCGGAACCCGGATTCACCGAGTCGTGAATGATCTCCTGATTCAAGGAGGAGATCCGTTTAGCCGGGATCTGACTAAAACTGAATTGTGGGGTAAAGGAGGTCCGGGTTATATATTTGATGACGAATTGGAACCAGCAGACGAAATGAAAGCAGGTAGCGTAGCGATGGTAAATAACGGCCCGGATACAAATGGGAGCCAATTTTTTATACTTGTCTCCGACGCTTCCTGGTTAGCGGGGAAGCACACATTGTTTGCCACTGTTACTTCTGGTCTTGATGTAGTCAAAGCAATCAGCATACTGCCTAGCGGACTGACGGGTATACCTAGAGAGGAAGTAGTTATACAAAACATTACCTTAGTTCCCTGATATGAAAATTAAGTTGCTGGTAGCATTTTCTCTAGTGACATTTTTCGTTTCAGTGACGGCAATCCTTGCTGCGGGGTTGGTAATTTATGAGTTGAAACGGCCGCAGAATGGACTTTTAAGTCGTTTGATCAATCCAAACGCTTCACCAAATAATAATGGTTTGTCTGATGAATTACAGCAAGCAGGAGTCATGATTCCCCAGGCGGTTGTACCAACATTAACCAATGAAGAAATAGCAAAACACCATGTTCAGGAAGATTGTTGGCTTACAATCCAAGGTAATGTATATGATGTCAGCGGTTATATTTTCCAGCATCCGGGCGGTGCGGGAGAAATCATTCCTTTCTGCGGTAGTGATGCCACCAACGCATTTGCCACAAAAGGAAAGAACCCAAGTACACCTCATTCTCAAATTGCAGTGAATTTATTGGCAGGATATTATATTGGCACATTGGGTCAGCCTATCGAACAAAGTGGATTTATTGCCAATATACCTGTACCCTCGCCAGCAGTTTCCAAATCCGTATCTGTACGAACCGGTATCAGTCGTCCAGCTTCACCTCTTCCTGTGGTGCCCGCAGTAGTTGCACCAATTACCAACAATCCGACACCACAAGTGTCTCTCACTTTAGCTGAAGTTTCTACTCACAATACGCTGCAGAATTGCTGGATTGTTGTATCTGGATCTGTGTACGACGTAACCAGATACATTGTCAGTCATCCCGGAGGGGTTTCGACAATTACCAATACCTGTGGTACTGATGCTACTACTGCATTTCAAACCAGGGGAGGAAAGGGCAGTAACCACTCGCAAGGCGCATATGGTTTACTTTCTCAATATGCGATTGGTACACTTGGATCCTCAGTTTCGGTAAACCCGCCTGAAAATCAAACATCGGGAGGTATATCAGGTGGAGTAGCAACTCCCGCTCCAGGACCTAACCAAAACCCACAACCACCCAATTCAAATAATGGTTCTCAACCTGATACCGTACAAAGTAAATATCCTGGGGCAACCATAAAAGATCAGAATATTGAAGACGATGGTCGAAGTGAGATAAAACTTGAATATCAAGGCCAATGTCGGCAAATAAAGACCAGTTCAAACGGGACGATTATCAAAGACGAATCATGTTAAACGGAAAATTCACTTGTTAACCTGCGCCGCCTCCGCCGCCTCCGCCTCCACCCCCACCGCCTCCGGAGAATCCACCCCCTCCTCCTGCGGAATAATGCGCAGCGCTTGTTGATGCCGTCTTAAGTTCTGAAGTTAGCACGTTTAGGGAACTTGTTAGTTGTGAAATAGACTGAGTGGTACTACTCACATCGGTAAAGGCCTGACCACTTGGGGAGTAGCTGTGATACCATGCGGCGCGAGCGGCAGTAGGATTACCAAGAATTAAGGGTAGCATTTTAATGATTTTGTCTGCATTGCCAAAAAGAATTCCAAACACCAGATAGTGTTCCCAGAGTTTGTAAGACTCAGGGGGTAAATCTTTAAATTTATGATCTGCGAAATCATTGAGGAATTTTTTAAATGCTTCCCACTCGAGGACTTCCCGGCGCCACTGGGGTGTCCAGCGTTTGAGTGCTCGACTCAAAACGAGTCCTAAGATTAGGATTATAAAAGTAAAAGCATTAAATATAAAGAAACCGATGATTGTCAGGATTACTACATATATTGTACTGGTTTTTACCAGCCCAGCGCCTTTTGATTCCAAAAATTGATGGTTTTCAGTGCTTTCTTTTACTAATTTTTTCCATTCCAAAAACCACTTTTGAAATTTTTGCGGCTTTTTCTTTAAAAACCGTTTGATTTCTTCAAGAGTAACTTGATTGTCAGTTTTGTCTTCGTGGGTCTTTTGGCTCGTTAATTTGTCAATAAATCCAGGTTCAGCTGTACCAATTTCAGAAAATATAAATCCTAAAAGTTCAGTTTCAAACACTTTTAAGTTTGAATTCGGTAAAAATGCCTCGGATTTCAAAATCAATCTGGTTTGGTATTCTTGTTTTGTCCGGAAAAATCCTGATTTCTGTATTACCTGATCCCGGATTTCCACAAAACCTCGTCTGGCGAGGTCAAAAATAGTTGCGGTGAATGAATTGACACTTGGTTCTTCACCTTGTTTCAAAAGAACGTCAACTTCAGCAGGTGAGAGGTTAGTCGGAAGTTCTCTTACATATTCAGGGACGCTGGTGACAGCGTACTCTTTTCCAAATGATTTCCATTGGCGATACCACCAGATAAACCAAACAACACATAAGATAATAAAAATTTCAGGACCAACTAAAATCCAGAACCATAAAAGTTTTTCTTTCCACTGTTCTCTTTTGGCGGCTGAAATAGTTTCTTCAACGAATTTCGCCTCTTCATTTTTGATCTCGGAAGCTGTTTTGTTACCGTCAGTGGTTCCAGTTATTTGTGTCATAGGAAACAATGTGCGGATTTCCATAAATTGTCCGGAGGCGACACTGTCGGCCGTAAAACGGGCAGTCTGTGTATCACTTATTTCCGACTTGCCGTTTAACGGCCCATGGCCAAAGACCAGGATCTGTGACTTGTTAGTCACCGGTTGGGGAAGTTTGATAGTTACTTCTACGTTTTTATGCGGGACAGTCCACTCACGACCTACGACCTGCCAATAAAAGTCGGCGACTTCCGGATATTTTCTGACAGCATTTACGATGGTGTAGTTGATGACAAAAGTTTTCTGTTCATCAGAAGCAGAGTAACTCCATTTGGCATAAAAACGACTGGATTCTTCTGAGGTGGATGTGATGGCGACGTTTGACTCATCTTGAGCGGTAATTGTAAAGTCAGTGATGCGGGTACTATAGTCATATCCCTGTCTTTCTATACGAGTTGGAATCCACATCTCCGCCCAGGAAAAACTACCGTCAAAATCATAGGTCAGTCGTTCCTCAACTTCTGCTGATTTATCAGTATTAAGTCTGATATCAAAGCGGTCTGCCACAATCGAATATGACTTGGCTAAAATTGGGGACGGGGATAACACATAGACACCAAAAAGGAATGCCCACACCAAGATTTGAGTCAAACACCGAGACATATATCTTAGTATAGCAAGTTACGGATATAATTATTGTCATGATTGTAGACGCTTGTGTTTGTGGAGAGGGAAGAATTTTTACTACTCTTATACGCTATGAAAATGAAACAATCTTTGCCGCATATGAAGGTCTGGCGATTATCCGGTGTACAAAGTGTGGTCTGTTAAAAACATCCGGCAATTACAAAAGAATCAATTCCAAAGTAAGCAATACCGACTTTTATGAAAGCAATCAACCTATTTTTAGCAACTATTTTAGAGATGTAGTTGAGAGAATTTGTCGCTATCAGAGATCAGGTCGGGTACTGGACGTCGGCTGTGCCAGTGGAATTTGTATGAGAGTTCTTTCCCAAAACGGATTTAGTGTATACGGGATTGAGCCAAACCGAACTGCCTATAAAATTGTCAAACAGAAATTTCCGGATATGGTTTTCCCCCTGACTCTCAAGAAATTATGGCTAACCAAAAAACTCCGTTTCCACACGATCATCTACAATCATGTGCTGGAACACATACCTGATATAAGAAATGAGTTCTCTTATATCCACAAAGCCCTCTTACCAGGAGGACTACTTGTAATCGGAGTTCCCAATTCTGCCAATTTGGTTTTTTGGTTGCGGGGAAAGTATTGGGAATCACTTCTTCCTAACCAGCATATCTGGCATTTTTCCACTAAGTACTTAGTACAATATTTAACTTCCCAGGGCTTTACGATTTTCGAAACGAGTTATAACAATCATTTGCGGCAGGATTATCCGCTTGTAAAAAGACTCTATTTTAAACTATTGACTATTCTTAATACACTTTTCTCAACGGGAGAAGCGGTTGTGATCTTTGCTAAAAAAAAGGAGTCCCAGTCCCAAGGGTACCCATAAAACAAACAGAGATATCTGTTACAATGACGCCATGAAACAAAAACAAGGCATACAAACATCCAAAACCCTTCAAGAGTATATTACCACTCTAAGACAGCTCGAGAAAGATGAAATAAATAATCAGGAATACGGCAGCATCTTAATCTTGGCCATGGTTGAAGAGGTTGGTGAAATTGCCAGGGCATATTTAGCTGAGCATGGGAGAAAACCTACCAATATCACCGCCCAAAAAGATGAAACCTACATACATGAATTGGGGGATTTGTTAGTCTCAATCTTGAAGCTTGCTATCTACAAAAACGTCAACCTCGACCACCGGATCGAGTATACGCTGAAAAAAATTCGACGAAGAAAAATAAACCCCAAATTGTAATTTATTAAGCCTGTTTTTATGGCTAGCAACGGATTTTTCCATAGTCAGACATTTGGCATTTGTGACTTAGCTCAAGTGCGTAAACATACCTTATACTATTTGGCTGCCAAACCAGAGTACAAATACCGATTGGTAATCGGAACTGATTCACAAAAAAAGAACGGGTCGGGAACGGATTTTGTGGTGGCATTTATCATACACCGGGTAGGAGCGGGAGGAATTTATTTTTGGAAGCGGATTGTTGAAAAAAAACACTACATCCTTAAAACTCGAATGTACCAGGAAGCGATTTATTCACTGACAACTGCTGAAGAATTTTTGACTCTTCTCAAGCGTGACGGCATTACCAAATACGATATAGAGATTCATGTTGACATTGGTAAAATAGGTGACACCCGCGAAATGATCAATGAAATAGTGGGCATGGTTCGTGGTTCTGGATATACTGTCAAAACCAAGCCTGAATCATATGCTGCCAGTAAAGTTGCTGACCGCTATACATGAGATATGAAGGAATTTGAGTCAATGCGGAGTTGGGTTAGGATTAGGGGAAGCAGGTGGCTTGCAACCTCCGCGAGGTTCTGTGCCGCGAATAAAATATTCTACCCGGCCATAACAAGGTAAACTGACGACATTATTAGAAATACGTGGTTTCTCATCCGGTTTGTCTTTTGTAATCAACGTCATGATTTTGTTCCAGATAGGTGCTGCACCTGTTACACCCGAGGTTAATATTGGATCCATCGGTGAGTTGTCATTATTTCCTACCCACACACCAACAACCGCATAAGGTGTGAATCCCAAAGTCCAATTATCACGTTTATCATTGGTGGTGCCGGTTTTGACAGAGACTGTTTTTCCGGGGATGACAAGAGTTGAATTTGGTCCAAATGCCTGTGTCCGGGCGCGATTATCAGCTAAAATATCCGATATGATAAAGGCGGTTTCCGGAGATATCACCTGTTTTGAATCTTGCGCGCGTTCATAGTAGACGCGTCCTGTGTAATCGCTCACTTTTATAAGCGGGTCAAGATCAACCTTGTCTCCGTTGTTCGCAATTGTTCCGTACACAGTTGCCATATCAAAAAGCGTTACTTCTCCGCCGCCCAAAGTAAGCGACAGGCCAAAACGTGAAGGATCATTCCAGGTAGTAATCCCCATTTTTCTTCCCAGATCAATAACCGTCATCAGTCCCAATTGGTTAAGCGTTTTTACGGCTGGAATGTTGTAAGAATTAGCGAGCGCGTTGCGAAGTGTTACTTTTCCGTGAAACTTACCGTCGTAGTTAACAGGTGAATACGGGAGTTGTCCGGCTAAAGGATAAGTCACCGGTGTATCTTCGATAATTGATGCTGCTGTCAAGCCTTTTTCCAATGCTTGAGCATAAGTGACTACCTTGATTGCAGATCCCGGTTGTCGGGGCGCCAAAGTGACGTTAACATTGCCGTCAGCTTGGGTGTTGAAGTAATCCCTGCTGCCGATCATGGCTAAAATCTCACCCTCTTTTGGATTTGTCACAATTGCGGCTCCATTACCGACCTTCAGTCCTGTAAGTTGGGTTATCTCTTTGGTAATCACATCTTGTACTTGATTTTGCAGAGACATATCTAGTGTTGTAGTCACTCGCAAGCCTCCCAAATCAACCAGTCTGGATCCGAAACGGCGGGTGAGAAGCTCTCTGACATACATGACGAAGTGTGGAGCTTTGATAGGAACTAATTGCGGCTTGACCGTAATTGTTTCTTTTTGTGCAACATCGGCTTGCGTTTGAGTGATGTAACCATCTTCAACCATGCGTCTGAGGACTTCAATTTGGCGTACCTTTGCCATTTCCGGATGTGTTCCATACGGTGAATAGAAAGTAGGGGCAGCAGGTAGACCAGCAAGATAGGCACTTTCTGCCAGGCTTAAGTCCTGCACACGTTTGCCAAAGAAGTTTTCCGCCGCAGCTTCGATGCCCCAAGCAGTTCCCCCGTATGGGACTTGATTAAAGTACATTTCCAAAATCTCATTTTTGGTGTAAAGTTGCTCAGCCCAAAAAGCTAAGACAACTTCCCGTGCTTTTCGCCAATAAGAGATTTCGGATGTAAGAAGTGAATTTTTTACAAGTTGTTGAGTGATAGTTGAACCTCCCTGAAGGTGTTTGTTGAAGTAAGTTTCTCTGGCTGCCCGGGCGATCGCGGTTAAAGAAAAACCGGGATGGTTATAAAACTGCCGGTCTTCAATGGCAATAGTGGCATTTTTGATCGTTTCCGGAATATTAGTAAGAGGAATTGGTTTGCGATCTTCATCACCGTGTAGTTCGTAAAGGAGTATTCCGTTTCGGTCAAAAATTTGTGTAGTTACCGGAATGACACGCTGTGAGAGTAGCCGGGGGTTAGGTAAGTATTTGATAAAAGTATATAAATAGTAGGGTACAAAAATAAAAATGAAGGTTGAAAAGATACCGATAAATATTCCTACTGCAAGCATCGGTGGCCGGGGAATTGTGATTTTTGGGAAGTATATAATGGGTAAACGTTTTCTAAGAGATGTTACTTTAGACCTGAAGTTAAATATAGAAATCAATTTTCGTTGAGTATTTTGAGTTGTCCGGGCAAGGGTGAAAACAAGAGCTTGGATTGATCGTTTGGATAAGTGTTTTACAGTTTCCATGCCCAGTAATACATGTTTATCCATGCCAGTGAGTGTATATTTGAGTGTATTTCGCAGAGCAACTTGAGAAAATAATATCGTGTGTCTGATAGTTGAGCTTAGGCGGAGTATTACCTGCAATAACCATTTTCCAAATACGATAACCACATCCCCAATAACCGCAAGCACCATTACCAATAGTTGCAGTGAAGCTATAATAAGCGTGAAATCTGCCTTTTTCTTTGTCATGACGCCAAAAATAGGGCAGGCCAATCGTGTTATATCATAGGTGTTACGCTTTGTGAAGCACGTATCTGATTGAAGTAAACGGCGGATTTTGCTTACTTTATCATTTGTGCGGGGTCACCATCATGTGGGCAATCGATACAATAGGGACCGAAGGCGTCTTTTATTATGAGGCGTTCTACCGTTGAGACATTGTCAGTTTGATCAGGTTTGGCGATTTTTTGGGTGGTATTGTCAATTGTGACTGACTGTTTTAAATTTTCCCGTTCTTTTGGCTCTGTGCCTTTGATGAAGTATTCGTAGCGTGGCCCGCAGGCATTGTCTTCCTGGGGAAGAAGCCCGGAGATGGGGCATACTTGGAGACCTGTGATTCCTTCGGGTTGCTTGGGCCAGGCTTCCTTTTTGTCTTTGAGATAGTGACTCATGATCTTGTTCCAGATAGGCGCTGCACCTGTTATACCTGAGGTTAAATAGGGATTCATTGGGCTATTATCATTGTTGCCCACCCATGATGCTACTACCGCGTCCATGTGGGTAAAACCAATGGTCCAGTTATCTCTTAAGTCATCCGTGGTGCCTGTTTTGACCGAGACCGCGGGATGCCCGGCAATCGGTAAGAAACTTGAGCCAAAAGCAGCAGACCGGGCGTTTTGGTCAAGAAGAATGTGTGAGATGAGAAATGCGGTTTCGGCAGATATGACTCGTTCACCGCTGATTAATAAAGAGGATGGTTGGTCTGTATTGAGATTAGGATTTTTGTATTCATCGAGTATTTTGCCTTGAGCATCTTCAACTTTGAGGATTGACACCAAATTCTTCTGTATGCCTCCATTGGCAAACACACCGAAGGCAGTTACCATCTGGGCCATAGGGATCTCACCTCCACCAAGAGTTAAGGACAGACCATATCGGGAAGGGTCAGTTAGAGATGTGATTCCAAATGCAGAGGCAGAAGCAACCATTTTTTCAGGAGAATTGAGTTTGAGCATTTTCACTGCAGGAATGTTGTAAGAGTTGCCCAGGGCAAACCGGAGTTGTACCGGGCCGTGGAATTTTCCGTCGTAATTTTTAGGACAGTATACAGATGGGGTAGAGGCGAAACAGGTTGGTTGGTCGTTAAAAACAGTTGCCGGAGTCACAATCTTGCTATCAAGACCCAGGGCATAGTTTATCGGTTTGATAGCAGATCCCGGTTGTCGTAGTGCGGTGGTGACATTGAATGTACCTGATGCGGAGGCAAAGTAGTCGATTGAACCCACCATGGTTAGGATTTCTCCGGTAGGAGCACGGGTTACCATTGCGGCTCCATTGGTTACGTTTAGTTTAGCCAGTTTGGCTACTTCTGTTGAAACTGTAGCTTGGGCGAATTCTTGCAGAGGCAAATCAAGTGTGGTAGTAACACGCAATCCTCCCTGCTCGACGAGTTTTTCACCGTATTTTTCCACAAGTTGTTCTTTAACATACATAACGAAGTGGGGAGCTTTGATATCTGTTGTTGGTTGGCGGTAAATAAGTTCTTGGGCGCTTGCCTCGTCTGCTTGTTCTTGTGTAATATATCCGTCTTCAGCCATTCGGGTTAATACCGCATGTTGTCTCGTTTTGGCAAGTTCCGGACGTGCTCCGAAAGGAGAGTAAAAAGTAGGAGCTTGAGGAAGTCCGGCTAGAAGTGAAGCTTGGGCAAGAGTTAAATCTTTGACGTGTATGCCGAAATAACGTTCAGCTGCTGCCTCAATTCCCCAAGCGGTTCCACCGTAAGGAACATGATTCAAATAAAGCTCCAATATTTGTTCTTTTGAATAACGCGCCTCAACCAGTAATGCCAAAATTACTTCTTTGATTTTGCGTTTTAATGTGCGTTCAGGTGTCAGAAGCACTGTTTTTACCAACTGTTGGGTGATCGTGGATCCGCCCTGAAGTTGTTGACGAAATAATATTTCTCTAAGTGCCCGAAGCATACCTCCGACAGGATTTATTCCTATATGTTTATAAAACTCTTTATCTTCTATGGCTATTGTGGCTTCTT
>CAYHKY010000033.1:0-14775 GCA_964357355.1 uncultured Gammaproteobacteria bacterium
TTTATTATTTTACTGTTTCTTAGAATATGTTCTTAATATACTGGGTACAGCCCATTTACCGGAAATACAATATGATAATGTGCGTCAAATGCGCAGTGATATCCCTTTTGTACCATACTTCGTATGGTATATGAAAACCAAAGGTTTTCAAACTTTCCCCCAAGGTAACCCTGTAGCAAAGCTACAGGGAATAGACGTTATTCAATATAAATTTGAGCTCTCCTTTTTTCAGGCCATTTTTCATCGTTTGGTTTTGTAGGTCTTTACCCTTAACTTTTTCTCTCACTCCCTTTTTTATTTCAATCTCAGGTATATACGTGCCGTAGTCCCAAATCATCACCGGACCAGCGCCAACTTTTCCTTCTGGAATGACTCCTTCAAATGTTCTGTATTCTAATGTGTGATCATCTACTTCCATAGCAAGTCGTTTGAATGCCGGATCAAGAGTCGGACCTTTGGGTATAGCCCACGAAGGCATAGTCTTTCCTATCTGAAGACGAAAATCATAGTGAAGTCGAATCGCCTGATGCTTATGTATTACGAACATCAACTTTGCTGTAGATTTATCAATGATAGATAATTGCTTCACTAGAGAAAAATCGTTTTAAGGAATATTCGGATAATGGCACTTTTTGAAATGCAGTCATAATAGGGCACCTCGCAAACAAAATAGTTAAAAGACAACTGGTGATAAGAATCCTTGTTTTTCTTGAAATCTTTTCGAGATTACAAAAGATCGTCTAATTCCAAGCTCAGATGATAAAGCAGTTAGCTTTGAGAGATCTTGTTGAGTTCCAGTTAATTTTACCTCAAATGCCGTATCTCTATCTAAAATAGCGTCAATTTCGGCAGTATTACGTTTGTTATAAAAACTCACCTTACCGTAAACCGAAAGCTGGTTAATAACAGCATTTTCAAATACTTGTCCTTCACTTACTTTCCCAATGATGTTTAAAATCCCAGTATCGGTAAAGTATACCTTTTTCCCTCCAGCAACTGCTCGATCGATACTTTTACTAAACTTGGGCAGAAGTCTAATAAAAAACGTTCCTTGCAAGAATTCAAGAAATCTATATATTTTCACTCTGTCTATACCAAGCTCGCTTGACAGGCGGGTCACATCAAGCATGGATCCAACTCGGGGAACCAGAAGTAAAATCATATCCCTTAATTCTCGAATATCTGAGTAGTCTGACAAAATTTTAATGTCTTTTTCAAAAAACGAGGCAAAAATATTTTTTAGTACCTTTGCTTTTGTATCCTTATCTTCTGTCGTAACCACTTCCGGAAAACCACCATACATAAGAAAATCTTCATACTCAGCTTCCCTTGCTTTATGAGTAAAAATGCTATTTTCCTTTATAGCCTTCTGTAAAGTAAAATCTGAAACTTCTTTTAGGGAGACCACGTCTTTAAAATAAAGATATTCGGCAAAACCAAGAGGAGGCAATTCATATAAGAATTTACGACCTGATAACGATTCAGGAAATAAATTCCTGAGGTAAAAACTGGAAGAACCTGTGAGATAAAATTTAACTCCGTGATGGTCAATAAGATATTTGATGACTTTCGTGATCTCGGGGAAATTTTGAATTTCATCGATAAATACAGATAACTTCCCTGACTTTTTTCCCAAATCATTAATTCTTTTATAGATCACCTTATAATCTTCATCTTCAAAAACCTTTTGGTCGAGCGGATTGTCCAAATCAAACCACAATTTAGGTTCCTTTACATCTTCAAAGACTTGACGCATGAGGGTGGTTTTCCCAACCTGCCGCATCCCGGTAATTAGCAGGGCGTTTTTGTGATTGAGATATTTTATTAATTCATAATATAACAGTCTCTTTTTCATAGTGTAAATTTATTATTACAAATCTACGCGTATTTGTAAAGACCATTTTACAGTTAAAAGAAAGAGCATAAATACTGTTGTGCACCCGTGAGGTGGAATATCTTCAATTATGATTAAACCTTCATAAAAGTTAGTTTTTGAAGTTTTAATAATGGATAAATCTCTACTACTGGTGTAGAGTCAAATGGATTTTTTACCCCTTTTCGAGTCCAACCTTCTGGATAAATTATAATTTTACATTTATTTTTCTTTTCCGCCCATTTTTTCCAATCGTCAAGTCCGTTAACCTCCAATTCCTTAGGTAATTGTGCCAACAATAATCCGCCGTCTGGAGAGAGAATATCCCAACTGCGTCGTAACATAGTTAACCACAAATCTAAACTTGGAGGAGTATTTGCAAAACCACCCACAGGACGTGACATAATCAAATCAGTATATTGATTTGATCCTAACCATCTTTTCATTTTATTCCACGTATTTCTTCTAAAGATATCGCCACTCACAACTACTAATTGTTTTTTCTCATCTGCATCAATCTGCGTTTTTATTCTACTATCTGCAAGTGTAACTGCCAATCCACGATCTAATAAATGACTATTATCAAGATCTCGTAGAATTTGACCGGCTCCTGCAATATCAATTGCAACCCTGGATTTACCCAGACTAGTTCTTTCCTTAAGAAAAGCTTGAATTGGCTGATCACCAAATGCATGAAACGTTTTTTCATAATCTACAAGGCCACTTTCATAACTTGACCATTCACCAACAGTTCCCGATTTTAAAATTTGGGCTTCTTCTTTATCTTTATAATAAGAACTGACTTGTAGTGCTTTTCGAAAATGACCTTCATGTGTATCTTCTCCCATATGAACTATGTTTTATATTAAAAAACACCCGTGGGGATGGAATAGCTAGATATCTCCGGATTGAAAAAATTATTAAGCTTTCTAAAATCCCAAATTAGGGTAATGACATTTCTTCCATTTCTTTCCACTCCCGCACCAGCAGGGGTCGTTGCGGCCGATTTTATTCTTCACCACTGACTGGGCTCCTTGCATCTGGCGGTTGGTGATCTGGTTACTGGCAGCAGCAATTAATTTGGAGTCTCTTTTGATAAGTGTGGAAAGCAAATCTTTGGCCGCCGATGCTCTCCCTGCCAGTGGTTGTGCGCCGGCAACTCCGGAACGGGCTACCAAACTACTTAAGGGATCCCTTTCATCTCCAAGTGGTGCCGGTGTCGGTGGAGTTGCGCCAATAGTAGGTACCAAAGGTTGAGCATTAGGTGCCATTTGAATCTGGGCGCGAAAAATACGATGAGTGATATCGAAGTCAATTTGGGCCATCAGACGTTCAAACATCGAAAACGCTTCGTTTTTGTATTCAACCAAGGGATCCCTTTGGGCATATCCTCGAAGGCCAATTCCTTCACGCAAATCATCTATCCCTGTCAAGTGTTCCATCCAAAGATTATCTATCGTAGTTAACATTGCCCAACGTTCTATTTGACGCATCACTTCAAGTGAATATTGTTTTTCCCTTTGGTTATATAAATCCAAAGTAAGAGTAGTTAAGAAATTTTCAATCTCCGAAAGAGCGTGAAACTGGGTTAATTGGGATATTAGTTGTTTTTGTGAAGGTTCGTCAAAAGGAATAATTGCGGCAAATTCTGTAACAATTTTCTCTTTCTCAATGTCTCCTTTATTAGACATGTACGAAGCTACCACTTTGATAATCTGAGCTTTGAGTAATTCAACAATCTTTTCTTTCAAATCGCTCCCCTCCAACACTTGTCTTCTTCTTTTGTAAATTATCTCCCGTTGTTTGTTCAAGACGTCATCATATTCAACCAGATGTTTTCGTGAATCAAAATGAAATCCTTCCACTTTCACCTGCGCCTGTTCGATAGACTTCGTCACCATCCCATGTTCCAAAGGTACATCTTCCGGCAATTTAAAAAATGTCATGAGTTTGGCTACTTGATCACCACCAAAAAGACGCATAATATCATCTTCAAGTGCCACAAAAAATCTTGATGCACCTGGATCCCCTTGACGGCCAGCGCGTCCGCGCAATTGATTGTCTATGCGCCGTGATTCATGCCGCTCAGTACCCACAACATGCAACCCTCCCAAATCTATCACTTCATCGTGTGCTTTTTGCCATGCTTTTAATTTCTTTTCAAATCCTGAATCTTCTTTCACTGGCATAGTATCCCCAAGAATAATATCCACACCACGACCTGCCATATTCGTGGCTACTGTTACTGATCCTCGTCTCCCTGCCTGAGCAATAATCATAGCTTCCTTTTCGTGATTTTTCGCATTTAAAACCTGGTGGGGAATCTTTTTTCTACGCAGCAGATCAGAAATTATTTCGTTTTTCTCAATTGATGTGGTACCAACCAATACTGGTTGCCCCCGTTTGTACAGATCTTCAACTTCCTTGACGATGGCCGAGTATTTTGCTCTGACAGTTTTATACACAACATCAGAACTGTCTTTACGAATCATAGGTCGATGAGTAGGAACAACTACTACATCTAATTTATAAATTTTTTGGAACTCTTCTGCTTCGGTAACCGCAGTTCCTGTCATACCTGCAAGTTTTTCGTACATACGAAAATAATTTTGCAGTGAAACTGTTGCCAGAGTTTTTGATTCCTGTTGTATTGGTAATCGTTCCTTTGCTTCAATAGCTTGGTGTAATCCTTCGGAATACCGTCTTCCCTGAAGAAGTCTCCCCGTAAATTCATCCACAATCACTACTTGATTGTCCCGTACAATATAGTCTTTTTCACGATGGAAAAGAGTCCGGGCCTTTAAAGCAGCTTCTATAAGATGCACAGTATGAAAATCCTTTTCATAAAGGTTGGGTAATCCTAATATTTTTTCGACTTTAATAATTCCGTTTTCACTTAAATGAGCAGTTCGCATCTTTTCATCAATTACAAAATCAACTTCAGAGTTCAACCTCTCAACAAGTCTCGCAATTTCCGTATATTTCTGGGTTGGTTCTGTATCGGGAGCGGAGATAATATGAGGAGTCCTAGCTTCATCAATCAGTACCGAATCTACTTCGTCAACTATGGCAAAATGATATCCACGCTGTACATACTGACTGGTATCTGAAACCATATTGTCACGCAAATAATCAAATCCAAATTCAGAATTAATTCCATAGGTTATGTCTGCCTGATATGCTTCTTTACGGGTAACCGGTTTCAAATGCCTGAGTCGCCAATCAAATACATCTTTTTCCTCATATGTCGGATCAAATATAAAAGACTGATCATGTATGATTGCTGATGTCGTCATTCCCAATAGATGAAATACTGGTCCTATCCAGCCAGCTCCAACTCTAGCTAAATAATCGTTAACTGTTACTAAATGCACTCCATTACCGGTAAGTGCATTAAGATAAAGAGGTAGTGACGCGGATAGCGTTTTACCTTCTCCAGTTTTTTGTTCAGCGACTTTACCCTGATGCAAAACTATACCTGCCATTAATTGAACATCGTAATGGCGCTCGTTAAGCGTACGCTGCGCAGCTTCCCTTCCCAAAGCAAATGCTTCGGGTAAAATATCATCAAGGTTAGAACCTTCTTGAAATCTCTTTTTTAATTCCAGGGTTTTTTCCGGAAAATCACTTTTTTTAAGTAAAGTCATCCCACGACCCAAATCATTTATTTGAATTACTTTTGATTTGAGTTGTGAGATTTGTTTTTCGTTTGAGTCAAGAAATCTGGTTATAAATTTAAACATAAGGCCTTATTGTATCACGAAACCCGCCACTCCAACATGGGTTGCGGCGGGTTTAGGGCAGGCTATCTAGCTCTAATTAATAGGTTAAAGTAATTTCTGTATACTTTCACATCCTGAAATATTTGTTGTACATTGTCAAGAAATAAGTCAGCTTCAATTTTATACGTTTGGAAGTATAGGCGGTTAAAAATCACCAATCCGTCTTTTGCGAGTGTAGACCGGATTTTTCGTAATATTTTTTCCTTCCCCAAGTCCTTGGGTATCTTATAACCCTTAAAAAGGTCGACAATCACCAGATCAAAATTTTTTCCTAAATTTATACTATCATCTAACACATCGCCGATAATTAATTGCAAGTTTTTCACTGTCCCTAAATTGAAATATTCTTTACCTACTTCCACTATTACCGGATCAATATCTATACCAGTGATATTTGCTTGAGGAAATTTCTTACTTATCAACTGAACAACTGTCCCCCCACCGACTCCTAATATGAGCACCCGCTTTACTGCTTTCTTATTCGAAATTTCAAATTTTTTAAATCCATTTATATATAAACTCTCAATAATCCTACCTGATTGCATTAGTCCTTCAACTTCTATATACATGCGTCCCAAAAATCGGCGTACAAAAATATCTCCATTAAATGGGGAATGGTTCTTGGAAATTGTCTGCGGAATTAAAAAAGATAATATTTTTTTCAACATACTTCTATAAAGTAATGGCATCCGGACAATCTAAATAAAAATTAAACTTGACTTGGTATGTAGACACAGTAAGATAATACCATTAATCAATATGCGATTATGATCTGCCATGAATTCTATTCCAATACCGCAACTTACTTCCATCGTTAATTTCCCGCAGTTTAAAAAAATAAAAGAACCTGACACTAAGATTCCAAGGATTAATGTTAATGGGGTAGCAAATATTAATTCACGTGCGTCTGACACTGGTATTGAAGTAAAAATTAACGATAAACTTTTCCGACTACATTACCCTCCAAGCATTTGGCAAAGATTTCCTAAAACTCATCGAAAAATTCTTGCGCAAAATATTGCATTCAGTACAACTTTTCATCTTCCATATTTATACACATCTCTCAAACGTCTTTTTTATAACATTCCGGTTCCCCTATCGGAAGCGTTTCTATTTAAAGGCATGTCTCTTTCTCTTCCTTCAACCGCAATCATGCAAACCCAGAAACATAAACGCATCACCTCAGATCTATTGCGACGGCTTTATGAAGTAGATTACGTTTTTTCAAATAAAAAAACTGACATTCCTCCGTACAACCGAACAAGTTTTTCAGATTATGTAATCATGCCATTTACATTTGGAAAAGACAGCTTGCTAACTTTTGCATTGGCAAAAGATTTAGGATTGACAGTGTTTCCCGTCTACATCTCGGAGCCTCATTTACCTTATGAAGAAGCCACAAAAAAATTACTTTCTGTACCGTTCAAAAAAGAATTCAAAGTCAAAATTGCTTTTTTGCGTAACTCTCTGGGATTATTGCGTGAACCTTATGGGTGGTTCGGTTGGGAAATGCAACTTACTCAATATTCATTAATGCTACTACCTTATGTGTATGCCAAACGCGCAGGATATATCCTTTTCTCCAATGAACAAAGCTGTAATGAAACTGTTATTGATGAAGATGGATTTCGCTATAACCCAGTATATGAACAGTCGCATAGTTGGTTACTACAAAACTCGTTGATGACCAGTATCATCGGTGGAAATTCTTTATCTATCGGAACGATACTTGAACCATTACATGATTTAGCAATCATGAAGATTCTTCACCAGCGATATCCCAAAATTGCTAAATATCAAAGTTCTTGTGACTTGGAAGAAAAACCAAAAACGGACAGCAGGTGGTGTGAGAATTGCTCAAAATGCGCGCGGATCTATATTTATCTTCTGGCACATGGAGTAAATCCGAAAACAGTTGGGTTTATGCACAACTTACTTAGGGATAAATATCACCATTTGTTTACTGTATTTGCATCAGAACATGTTCGTCGTTTCGGATATGACCAAAGTGAAGTCGGAAATGATGAACAACTCCTGGCATTTCTCATGGCCTACCAAAAAGGATATAGGGGACCTGTTATGACTTCTTTTATCCGTCACTATTTAGCTCAAACTCGCAAACGGGAAAAAAGCCTTAAACAAATTTATTTTGGTGTTCATTCGGCAAAAACTGTTCCTAGTAATATACGTTCAAGACTTCTGCAGATTTACCGAAATGAGCTTAAAGAAATGGCGTAAGATGACGACGCATCTCGTTTAGTTCCTCCGAGTATATCCGCAATACTTTGTTTTTTAGTATATCTGGTACTGTTTGGGTGGTATGTAGATTTGTATATTTATCAAAAAAGTGATTTTGAATTTTCTGTTTCATGGATTTCAAATATTTCTTCTTAAACAACTCAACTACTGCCCCTTTAATTCCACGTTGATGGATGAAATACAATGCAAGGAGTAAATCATCAGTAAATTGAAATGTCAGATTCTCAGTGTCATTTTCAAACGCATCACAATATCTCATTTTATTCGCGGTTAACATATTGTCTTTTAAACCAACTCTATGGGGATCAATTCCCATAGCAAGCAGATATATATAAAACCGTGAACATTCTGCACATGCATGACACCATCGGCTACTGCGGGCGTTTTTGTGGTCGTTGTCACAACTTAACTGATATTTTCCGATCTCAGGATATCGATTGTGCAATATATAAGTGTCTGAAAATTCCAGAAGTGGTTCGTTAAGACTTCCAACTTGAGCCGGAGAACCAAAATATGACAAAAGAGCGGATAAATACATCCGCCATTTATTTGTTTCATCAAAATTCATAGTTAGGGTCATTCCGAATTCAGTATTCATTGGTAAATTGTAGTTTTGTTCCTGTGACCATAAAAGGTAATTAGCCTTCTCCTGGTACAAATAAGGTAGTAATATTAATGTATATTCTGTTAAAATCAAATCCCATCCCCATTGAGTTCTACCAACCTCTCGTAAAGCACCAAGAGTGACCGGAATGTAAGTGATATTTACGCCAAATTCTTTCATAAAATCTCGCCCTAATTTTATTTTGTTATTTACTTCGTTTCGACTATGCGGTTCGACAAAAAAAACCAGTTTTTGTGAGCAACCTAATTCTCGTGTTATCCCAAATGTCAATAAACTATCTTTTCCTAGACTAAGTGGTATCACAACATTTTTTTCTGAAGACCTATATGATTGGGTTATAGGGATTTGTTGCTTAATGTTTTTAGGGGAAAAAATCACATCGTGCTGACTTTGGTAAAGTAGCCGGAGCAGCGCG
This sequence comes from uncultured Gammaproteobacteria bacterium, assembly GCA_964357355.1. Lineage (GTDB taxonomy): Bacteria > Patescibacteriota > Microgenomatia > UBA10105 > UBA10105 > CAYHKY01. The sequence continues at coordinate 8,955 of CAYHKY010000033.1, forward strand.
TCAACAGAAAATTTGGCTTTGGGGATTTCCAAGATTACCTCGGGTAACGTCATCAGTAAACCAGTGATAAATAATGTGTGGGTCAATGACGGTGAAAATTGATATTGAAGCCGTTGTTTGTTTTTGAAAAATAAATGGTAGGTAAAATAAAATGCCGCAGTTTCAGAAAATTCCTGATGCAGATGTTTGGGAAAAGCGTTCCATACTTCAACTGGGTAAACAACTTGAAACTGCTTCCGGTCGACTTTGACTTCGAATCCATTTTGAATAAGTGTAGTTGAAACATTAACACAATTTCTTAGTGTATCATCATTCATGATTGATCACTTAGCGCCAATTACAATTTTACCAAAAAACGGCTGCAAGACATCAGGAATTGTTATCGATCCATCCGCATTTTGATAATTTTCCAAAATAGCAATCGGAGTTCTCGATGTAGCAATTGCCGTACCATTTAACATATGTACAAATTCACTTCTACCTTCTTTAGTTTTGTATCTAATATTCAAATTCCTCGCTTGGTAGTCAGTGCAATTTGAGGTTGAAGTTACTTCACCATAATCATTTCTTCCCGGCATCCATGCTTCAATGTCGTATTTTCTTGATGCCATTGCGCCCAGATCACCAGTGCATTGCTTCACTACCCGATAGGGTATTCCTAAATTCTGATAGATCAATTCTTCCATTGAAAGAAGATAATCATGCATTTTATCTGAATCCTCAGGTTTACAATATACAAACATTTCAGCTTTTGTGAATTGGTGCACCCGATACATGCCTCTGGAATATTTACCATAAGCACCTGCTTCTTTTCTGAAACAGTGCGAATATCCAACGTATTTAACAGGCAAACTTTTCTCCGGAATTACTTCATCTGCATGTTTACCTGCAAGTGTTACTTCTGCTGTGGCTATCAAACCCAAGTCTTCTTCTTCAATCGTATAAGTTTGCGCTTCGTCACCACGAGGTGCATACCCTGTACCAAGATAGTACCTAGACTTTGCAAGATCCGGCGTAATAACAGGAACAAAACCTTCTTTTGATAAAACTTCAAATGCGTAATGTACTAATGCTAATTCCAAAAGCGCTCCATCTCCATAAAGAAAATAAAATTGCGACTTGGCTACCTTTGCCCCTGATTCAAAATCCAGAATTCCTAAATTTATTCCAAGCGTAAGATGATCCTTCGGTTCAAATTCAAATTTTGGGACATCACCCCATTTTTTTACTACTTCATTATCCTTTTCATTCTTTCCAACTTTCACATCATCTGCCGGAATATTTGGAATCTGATTTAAAACGTCCTGAAATTCCTTTTCAACCTTTTCTAATTCCGGTTCCTTATTCTTAAGCTGCTTCTTTGTATCAATGGCCGAATTAATTAAATCCTTTTGTCCAAGTTTAATTTTTTCAGTAAGCTCATTTCTTTTTGCACGCAATACCTCTACTTCTTGAATTAGTCTTCGTCTTGTTTCATCACGCTCTAGTACTCTATCTACTAAAGAAGAATTAAATTGCTTATCAGTAACCCCTTTTTTGACCTTGTCTATATTTTCCCTAATAAATTTAATGTCTAACATATGTGGATAATTATCCTTTCTTATTTTTTAACTTTTGGATTCGTTTTTCTAAAAACGGAGTAAAGTGACTTTTATAACGAATTTGTAATTCTGGGTCCATCCAACTTCTATTGCTTAGAATCTTTCGACAGTATTTACTTTTACAAAGACAGATATTTCCGTCTGCATAAGAATATTGTTGATCATCTTCCCATGTTGCAAAATCTACAGTAATTTCAGTTCCTTTTACTATATCGCGTCTGGCTGCCACTGTCACCTCATCAGTCAACCAAGCAGTCGGATCACAAGAATGGTTAAGATATTCATCCAAGCTTTCACTTTGATCAGATACCGGAAGTCCTAAATATGAGTCTTCCGATATAGGTACAACTGTCAATTCCCGGTACATATTTTCATTATAACCAGATTTCTTTATCACTTCTCCACCCCAAATCATAATTACTTCTCCCCTTTTAATTTTATTACTGGCAAACAAACCTTTTCCATGAATAGGCGAAAATTTCGCAATTATCCGGGGATCTACCCAAGTATGTTGTAAATATTTATTTCTCTTCATAACGCATGATCTGTCAGATTGACTTGCAAATTACCCAAGTGGCTTGCGTCATTTAATTTTAGCAGTTTTGCCAGACCGTAACTGACTTCTATATGTGAAACTGCTGTCGGTTGCATAGGAAATTTCCAGATCCTATTTAATTTCGTATTCAGGATATTGGCAATGATTATCTGAATGATATTGACATGGCTGACTACTAGCATATCAGTGACATGATTCTGACATAATTCCTGCCACCATTTTAAAACTCTTTTTTGTGTATCCAGAAAATCCTCGCCTCCGGGAAAATGTACGCTAGACGGAAACTTCTGCCATTTTTTATAAAGTTTAGGCCATGTCTTTCGTATCATATGTTTGTGTTTTCCCTCCCATTCCCCATGATTTGTTTCTATGATCGCAGTTTCTTGTAAAACTTGTGTCTTTTTGAGTTTTCCCACACTTTGGGCTGTATCATATGTTCTTTTTAAGGGGCTGGCAAGTATGGTATCGATCTTAATATTCTGAAATATTTTGGCCAACGCCTCTGCCTGCTTTTTTCCAAGCGCGGATAAATCAGTGTCATAAGTCACTCCTTGGTATATCCCTTGGGTATTGGCGATAGATTCTGCATGACGGACTAGATAAATTTTTGACATATTATTCTCCATAAAAAAACACGCAAATATTTTGCGTGTTACGGTCCGCCAGCTGGCGGAAGTTGCCACCCTAACAAATACTTAATTAATTGCTGTTACGGGCATACCCGTCCCAATTGTTACCTCGGGAAGCATCGATAGTTGGAAACTATCTAAAGCGCTTTTCTACAACATATTATAACCCAATCGTATCGTCTGTCAACCATTTTTGAATTATCGGTTTAAGTTTTTCCACAGCACGTTTGCGATGATCATATTTATTGATCTCATCCTGAGTCATTTGGGAATGATCATAAAACTTATTTATTTCCGGAATAAATAAGAGTGAACGGAATGGATAGCCTTTAGTACGATGTGTACCTGCGTTAAGCGGAACTATTCCGCGTGCCAGTTCTTCAACTGTCTCAATTTTTCCATCTGGCGAAGCTAATGCTAAAACTAAACGTAATTGTGCATTTCTTTTTTCCATCGGAATAGATTTCATCTGCTCTATTGTAAATGCAATTAATTCTTCATCTTCCGTTTCCCGATTCGGATCAACCCATCTGTGAGATTTTACTCCCGGTTCCCCATTAAGTGCATCTATTTCAAACCCTCCATCATCAGCGAGTGTAATTAATCCAGTTATTTGATAGTAAAACTTGGCTTTAAGAATGGCATTTTCTTCAAAAGTCCTACCCGTCTCTTCAACGCTTTGATCTATATTCAAGTCTTTTAAACTTACAAGTTCTAAAGGTAAGTCAGAAAGGAATTGTTTGAAATCTGCAAGTTTCCCGGGATTGGTTGTAGCGATTAGCAGCTGGTTCATAAACCCAACTCTTTGTGATGTTCCTGCATTGCAGAAAGCGAGATTTGAATAAATTCATTTAGCAAAATTCCCAGTTTTTCTTCGCATTGTGCGATTTGTAACCGGTCAACTGCCTTGGCAAACTCTTTGTTTTTCCACTTTTTTAGTACTGATTCAAGTTTCACAGAAGCCAGCAGTTTCTCGGGCCGAACCAACGTTACGGCGACAATAAATCCTGTTAACTCATCACATGTTTCTAAAGACCATTCCATCTTACCCTCAAGTTCTGCCAGATTAGTATGGATACGGTTATGTGACATCAATGCATGAACTAGTGATCCTTCTGTGATTCCCAATTCTTTTAACCAGTTAATCGTGTGCTTGGTATGCTCATCCGGCTTTTCTTTAGTTTCTTCCCAATCGGCATCATGAAGTAATCCTAAAACTTCCCATTCTTCCGGATTGCCATTTAATTTCTCGGCCAACGTCCGCATCACAAACCCCACCGCATACATATGTCGGCACAGGTTTTGGTTTTTGGTGTGTTGATGAAGTAATCTTAACGCTTGTTGTCTAGTCAACATAAATATTAAATGTCATGCTGAATTTATTTCAGCATCTAAAAATCTAACGACAGATCTTTTAATTTTGGATTCGATTGCTTAATTAAATTTAGTTTCCAGTTTCTATGCCAGTTTTTGAGTTGTTTTTCTCTAGCTAAAGCTTCTCTAACATCGGTATATTCTTCAAAGTATATTAAATAGTGTAACTTATATTTTTTGCTGAATCCATCGACAAGGTCATTTTTGTGCTCATATACTCGCCTTTCGAGATTGTTTGTGACGCCTATATAAATCGTAGAGCGACTTATATTTGTTAATGTATAGACATAAAAATTAATTGACATTAAACACTTGGATCCTGAAACAAGTTCAGGATGACATTAATAATGTATTGGAATAATAGTAAAAAAAGATAGACATATTATTTTACTATTCCTTGAAACTCAACCGTACCACCGCAATATTTAATTATCGACTTTACGGATTCTTCAAGGGATTTCTCGACTTGTTCAGGAGTAATATCATATACGCCGTCGACATTTATCCAGATATTTTTAGTACTTTCTGTTACCTTGGTCCGCTGAGCATCGCGAAAGTTGAAATCAATATTGTACGCACCTTTTTTGTCATAGTAGGCAATTTCTTTTGCACTATATTTAGTCGGCTCTTTATCTCCTAACAAAAGTATTTCGTCTCCTTCCCCTGCATACCGCAAAACTGTGGGAAATTTGACTTGGTTTGCATCAAATGCTCCCACTGATACCATATATTTCATCACGACCAGATTATATGCATCAACGCAAGCATTAATTGTATATAATCCTTTTCCTAGCACTACCCGGCGAAGAAGTGCTTCAGGTGATGGACGTCTACTGTGCCAATCAACACCCATTTCTTTATAGAGTTTGCGGTAACTCACAATTTCCGGATATTTACCAAGTTGTTCGGTAGTCAAACCGGCAAGAGAAGTCAATAATTCTTGTTTTTCTTTTTCCAAATCCGGAAGAGATTTTCGAATCTGGACATTTTTTATTAAAGCTATTCCTACTGAAACGGTAGGATATTTATTCAAAATCAAGGTATCTATTTCGAAATAGTCAGGCTTGTTAAAAAATATAGCAGTTGATGTTTGCTTACTATCAGTAGAATTTTTATTCAATGTCAAACGCGTAATAATAGAATCAACAGGAAATTTTTTAAGTAACCATCCAGCCCGCGGTCCGTAAGACTTATCCAAAACTACAGTATAGAGTGCTCTAAATGCAGAATTCAAATTTATATTTTTTTGCTTTGCTAAGCGAAAAATCTCAGAATGTAATATTTCCGGATCGGTCGCATCCTTCCAGACTATTGCCAAATCATTTAAGAATTGCCACTCATCTTCGGATAATTCAATCTCATCATAGGTCTTACGCGAAAGTTGATAGCGGTACTCATCCGGTGCATATTTATTTATCCATATATATGCATAAATTAATCGTTCCTTAAGTATGTCTCTCTCTAAAGCAGAAAGTTTTGCTCCTTTAATATTTTCCATCCTATCAAGTAACTCTACATTTGGAAGTTGGGCAAAATTGGCCACATCGCGAAATCTGGGTAAAAATAAGCTTTCTTTTTGTGGACTCTCGCCAATTTGGGCCATTTCAAAAGCCCGAGAGAGATTTTCGTCGGAATTATCTATAAAAGCTTTCCAGGAGCGG
>CAYHKY010000034.1:0-14685 GCA_964357355.1 uncultured Gammaproteobacteria bacterium
CCGACGCCGGCTGCTACTCCATCGCCCACACCAGCTGCTACTCCGTCGCCGACGCCTGCACCATACTGTGTTTACATCCGTGTGTATCGTTTGGTCGGAACGACTTGGGAACTCATAGATTTTGTTAACAATCCGCCGCAACCGGGAGAAACTATCTATTTTGCAGTTCGGGGTGGCGCCACAGCCGGTACATATACGCAAGCCAGATTTAGGATTTATGCCAACGGTCAGATTCTCCCTGGGGATAATAACAATGCCGACGGATGGAGATATACCACCCAGCTTAACGCGGACGGGGATTTCTGGATAAGTTACACGTTGTCACTGACCCAGACCACCAGTTTCCAGGTAGGGGCTGAAGTCTTCTTTCCCGGATTCGGCTGGTTGTAAATAAAAGAAACTGCTATAGCCTACATATTTGAATTTGTTCCCTGCCTCGCCGGCAGGCAGGCGGCCATATACCCCTCTAAGCTGCTATTGCAACCTTTTAGGTTGCAAACCAGCGTAAGACGGGTATACAATAGACGCATGTCCGCCTTGCCTTTTTATATCGTCGGAAATTGGAAAAGCAACAAAACGGTAGCAGAAGCAGTTCTTTGGTGGCAGGAATTCTCCGCACTCTGGAGAAAATCACCTCCGGATATATCACATATCAAAGTAATACTGTGTCCCGCATTTATTCACCTTCAGTTGCTTGATTCCCTGATTAAACTTACCACTATTCCCCTGCATTTGGGATTACAGGATGTATCAGGTTTTCCCGGAGGTGCATATACCGGTCAGGTGAGTGCTCAAATGGCCAAAGACATGGCACATTTTACCTTGGTCGGTCATTCTGAGCGCAGAAAATATGTTAAGGAGACGGATGTGGAGCTTGGTGCCAAAGTAAATCAGGCGGTAGCCTTTGGCATAGAACCAATTTATTGTGTCCAAAGCGAAGAAATGACCATCCCTTCTAATTGTCAGACAGTTGCTTATGAACCGGTGTGGGCAATTGGTACGGGAACACCAGATACTCCCCAAAATGCAAGGAAGGTAGCTGGAGCTATCAAAGCCAGTCATAGTGAGGTAAAAACTGTGATTTACGGCGGAAGCGTTACAGCTCAAAACGTCGCCGCCTATGTCGAAGAGTCACAAATTGGTGGTGTGCTTCCGGGAGGCGCAAGTCTGACACCCCTTTCATTTTATCAACTTATCTTAAATGCAGCCAGTTAGACGGAAAAATCGAGTAATTATCGGCCTCGCAGTGTTCGGGGTGATTTTAGGAGTATGGTGGGGATACCAACGGCTTGCCTTTTATGATTTACAACCGGCTAAATTGTGGTATCTGCTGACAGATCCGGGAGCGGGACTTAAAGGGATAAAGGAGCGTACAAATATTTTGCTTTTGGGAGTTGGCGGGAATACGCATGAAGGGGGAGATTTGACGGATACGATCATGGTTTTAAGCGTAGACAAGAAGGGTAATGATAGTGTGCTTCTTTCCATTCCCCGTGATATCTGGGCGGCTGACCTCAAGGCTAAAATAAACAGTGCTTATGCAAACGGTGAAGCGAAAAAGCCGGGTGGCGGACTGACACTGTCCAAAGCGACCGTCGAACAGATCATCGGCCTTCCGCTTCAGTACGGATTGTTAGTGGATTTTAACGGTTTTAAATCAATTATCGATGCCGTTGGCGGGATTGAAACTTGGGTGGCTGATTCATTTACGGATTCCAAGTATCCGATAGCCGGCAAGGAAACTGCCGATTGTGCCGGTGACCCGGAATATAGTTGTCGCTATGAAACCGTCTCGTTTACCCAAGGAAGTGAACACATGGATGGGGATCTGGCTCTAAAATATGTCCGTTCCCGCCATGCCGGAGGTGAGGAAGGGACTGATTTCTCAAGAAACCGCAGGCAACAAGCGGTGCTTTTGGCTTTAAAGCAAAAAGTGTTGAGGATTGGTATAATCACAGATTTCAGACGTCTGAAGTTACTCTGGCAAGCCGTCGATTCGGCGACAACGACTGATTTGACTGCCGGTGAAACGCTCTTGTTAGGGCGTCTATTTGGACTTGCCAGTTCCCATCACCGCAGCGTAGTCTTGACTCAAGATGAGCCCCAAAAAGGTACGCCCGGACTCCTCATCCATCCGCCCGAGCAGCTATATGGGGGAGCGTGGGTTTTGGTGCCTAAATATGACGGGTTTACCGCAATTCATCGGTATATAGCCTGCGTAATTGAAAATACTTCCGGTTGCGATCAGATCCTCAACCTGGAAAATTGATTTACCGTAAGTTTACCGTAAGCGAGGCTAATTAACGGTGGTTTTACCGTACCGTTACGGTACGGTGACGGTACCGCATACGGTGAAAAATACCGGGGAAAACGGTTCAGTTTACGGTAACGCAAACCCCAAAACCAGTAGTGCCATGCCTCCCATGATGAGGAATATAGTTGGCCAGGAAACTCCGGCCACCGGTACCTGAGGAATGACAGAAGGTGCGGGTGAGGCAGATGCAGCTGGACCAGCACAGACACAATCAGTATCCGTCTGGCAGGCAGGATTTCTACAGGCTCCAGTAGTTTGTCCTGCGGCGATGTAACAGATCAAGTCAGATGGACATTGACTGTTTGAGCTGCAAGTATATCCGCAGAATGGTGACGGAACAGTGACTGTGGTTTGGGCGGTTGCCTGGTAGTCATTTTCACCGGTTTGATTTCCGTTTTTGTCATCGATGTGTCCGGTCACCAGATTTATGATAGTCGTACCTCCGCTGACTGTAGAATTGACAGTAACTTTGTAGTTACAGGTGATATAGTCGTTGACTGCCAAATCCCATGTATTTGCATTCTCGGTCAGGTCGCCTGCCACCCGGAATCGGTCAAGAGTAGCAGATTCCGCATCTGGTGTTTCATCAAATCCATCCTGCAAATCGTCAATCTCAAAGCCCATGTTGCTGGTAGCTCCAGTAGCCGAATTCGTATAAGTGCACGCCATGCTGGGGGCTTTGTAGTCTGTGAAATCACTTAAGTTCTCGTCAAAATACACATCATACCCCGTGGTTGTACCGGTATTCTTAACACGTACAGTATAAGTTAGGGTATCTCCGGCAACTGCCGTTGTCTTATCAACCATTTTTTCGACAGAAATATTAGGTGCGCCGCCGCCGATTCCCGGTGTGGGGGTTGGTGTAGGCAAAGGTGTAGCTAGAGGTGTTGCTAACGGTGTTGCCAAAGGTGTAGTACTAGGAGTAGGTTGAGGTGTGGCTAGCGGTGTAGGCGAGGGAGTCGCAAACGGGTTGGGTGTCGGAGTAGCCTCGGGCGTGGGTGTTGGTGAAATTACAGTAACAGTGAAACCAACTTGGCATGTAGGTACTGGTGAGCCTTCAACTGCTTTTGGTCGTGATTCCGGAGCAGTCGGTGCCACCGGTTTTTCCTGACCGACACGAAGGACAGTTAAAAGTGTCACCGCACCCAAGATGAGCGTGACTACTGCTATCAATATTATTGCCCAATTTTTCTTCAGAAAATTCATATGCTTAATACCAACTACAGACGTTGTTTACCAACCGGCATACTTCTCCTTCAACCCTCACATTTGTGGTTGAAGTAAGTACCGGAATTGTATAGGCGATATAGAACTCATCAGGATCTGTTGTATTTGTTTTGGGTTTTTTGTTAGTTGTTTCAGTGAATGCTCCTACTTGAGTGCCGGATCTGGCTCTGATTCTGCCGCGGCTAAACGTAACAGGTGCATTTTGGGATCCACCCAAAATCGTCACATAGATGGTGTCACCAGGGACAAGTGTATTCATCTGAGCCTGTGTGAGTCTGGTCCAGTTTGCGGCATTGGTGACTACACCCGTAACCCGATAAATCCTGATATCAGCACAAAATGGTGCAGGAGTTGGTTGAGGTGTAGCATGTGGAGTTGCTTGTGGTGTAGGTGCAGGTGTTGCCGGTGGAGTCCCAGGGGAAGCTGGAGGAGTTGCTCCGGGTGTGGCTGCCGGAGTGGGAGCGGGAGTTGCCGGTGGTGTGGCTACCGGAGTGGGAGCGGGAGTTGCCGGTGGAGTCGCACCTGGTCCTGTACCGCCTTTTGAACAGTGGCATTCTGTCGTTGTTCCATTACCACCAGAGGTGATCACACATATTCCATCCGTAGGTGGAACAGATTCACCGTCACAAATGTCATATATTTCACATGCAGCCCCTTCAGGTTTATCAGTGCAGTCATTTGTATTAGTTTGAGAACGATCACAATATGTATCCGGTACATTTGCAGCAGGTGGGACATCGCATATGGCACCACCAGAACAAAAACATGTAGTAGATGAATCTTGCATCTTGCATAGTCCGGGAGTGTTGGTTACGGGATCAACGCATGCAGAATTAGTTTGTATACCCGCACAACCATCTGTAGAGATGGCGTTACACGTATCTGGCGGTGGTACCAGACATTGGCACGTACCATTATTATCATTGTCTTGGCACGTACCCGAAACCCCGCCAACAAAACAAGAATTTCCAACTGCTTTAATAAGACAATCTATTGCCGATCCGGCAGTACAGGCAGATCCGGGTGGTGCAGGAGATGTTGCTGGTGTTGGTGAAGCATAGACTAATGCCCTCTGTCTGATGTCTTGCTGTTGCTGCGCTAAAAATACCACTAAAGGCACAGTAACTGCGATGAAGAAAACGAGCAGAAGAATGTACCAATTTTTGCGTTTATCAGGCGGATTGGTTTTTGAAGCAGTCGTAAATGAGTCGCCATTACCAGAACTATCATTTAGTGGTGCTTGAGGAAACTCTTGAGAGTCAGCAGGAAAATTACCCGCGAACGGGGGATTGACCGTAGTAACAATCAGGTTACTTCGTACACGTGTATGCCTGGCAGAAGGCGAATTTTGTTTCATTTTCTCTATTGACTAGCGCAACTCTACTTCCCAAAAAGGAGAATAATTTCATGGTAATAGTTCGTACAAGTGGTGTCAATAGCTTAAATAAAATTACGGTAACGCAAACCCCAAAACCAGTAGTGCCATGCCTCCCATGATGAGGAATATAGTTGGCCAGGAAACTCCGGCCACCGGTACCTGAGGAATGACAGAAGGTGCGGGTGAGGCAGATGCAGCTGGACCAGCACAGACACAATCAGTATCCGTCTGGCAGGCAGGATTTCTACAGGCTCCAGTAGTTTGTCCTGCGGCGATGTAACAGATCATAGTTGAGGGACACTGCGTATTTTCCGTACAACTTGCATTGCAATAAGGCACCGGCGTTGTAGATGGTGTGGGTGAAGAATTAGGTCCGCCAATCCCCGGTGAGGGAGTTGGACTTGGAAGTGGAGATGCACAAAGACAATTGGAACTGGCAGTGCATTGCGGATTACGGCAGAAACCTCCGTTGCAAATCATGCTTGTGGGACATTGGTTATCTGTTTGGCAGACTGAGTTGCATATTAGGGTGGGTGTTGCTGCCGGTGTTGCCGGAGGTGTCGCTCTGGGTGTTGGTTGCGGTGATATCCCTGGTGGATGTGTCGCCGCTGGAGTTGGAGCAGGGGTAGCTCCTTGACCGCAGATACAATCAGTTTTTTCCTGGCATGAAGGATTTCTGCATACACCCAATGTCGGATGACATATCATGCCTACGGGGCATAGAGCAGAAGACGTACATGTTGAACCGCATTGCAATTGGGGTGTCGGTTGAGGTGTAGGGTTAATGGCTTGAGCACCGCAGGAGTCACCAAATTCATCAGGTTGGCAACGGACATTTCCATCTGCTGCCGTGTAAGCCTGGCCGGTGTTTACACTGTTGAACGGTGCTCCACAGAAACAATTAAACAGGCCTTCGCATCCCACAAATCCGCCGTTATGCGGTTCTCCTCCGCTTAAACGGATTCTTCCTGCGCAGGTGCCGCCGCCGGTTGTTTGATCAGCGCATGCATCGTAGAAACTGCATGATCCGGTATCAATCTGGCCGTTGGAACAATAAGCTCCCACCATTCTGTTAAACGCGGGATTTTCAGAGTTGGTTCCCGGACAAATGCTGCTGTCATTTTTGCGGCAGTATATTTTGCCATGTTCACAAGTGCCTGTGCCTCCGCCGGGAGACGGTGAGGCATAGACTAGCGCCCGTTGGCGTAATTCTTGTGACTGCTGTGCCAGAAATACCACTAAAGGCACAGTAACTGCGATGAAGAAAACGAGCAAAAAAATGAGCCATTTATTTCGGCGTTTGTCAGGCGGGTTAGATTGTGAAGATGCAGTTGTAAATGAGCCGACTTTGCTTGAACTGTCTCCTACAGGAGTTGGGGCTAATTCTTGTAAATCAGGAGGGATATCTCCTGCAACGGCCGGATTAACCGCAGAAATTGTCAGGTGATTGTGTTCTCGTAGATATGAGGCAGGCGGTTTACGACTTTTCATTTTATAAATTATGAATTCTTACTTTTGTTACAATATTTTTACGGGTTAATTTTATGCTAAAGAGTGTAAAAATTATGTCAAGGTTAGACGTTAAATTTTGTCGTTGTTTTTACAAATCCCATCAGTCCCGCTGCCAGGATAAATACACCCAGGAAGAAAAGTTTCCATGTTTCATCGACAGTTCCCGTGACAGGCGGAGTGGTACTGGGTGATGCAGAAGTGGGAGTGGCTGACGCCGAGGAAATAGTTGAAGGAAGCGGACTTATTTTTGGAGATGCTTTCGGAGACGGGGTGATAGTAGCTGAAGGAGTCGCAGCTTGCAAAACTGATGAACCGCTTTTCAAAATGGTAAAAGAAAATGCCACTGTAACCGGTTCATCCTGGGGAGTGAAGGAAACGGCAGTTGCTTGATATATCCCGGGTGAAAGCGTGGTGGGCGTCCAATTCCAACTGCCGCCTGATGAGACAAGCACATTTCCTGCAGTGGGAGTTGTGCCGTTGGTGAGAGTGATGATGACACGTTTGCCGGGAGTGCCGGTACCTTTGACCGCTGGTTTATCGGCGGGAATTGCTGATTTATCCTTGGGTGACAAAACTTGAAATTTGTCATTGACACTTGTTTCTAGTTTTGCATTAGTTTGCGCCTGGGCAATCACCGGATATAGTTTGGAAGAGCGATTGTTTATGAGGCGTACCGGCGGCAGAGGTGAATCTTCTTCGATAGTGGTAGGTATGGTAATTCTGCCGTTTGGTCCCACAAAAGTAAGTTGTTCATGGTCTTGTTTGGTGGGCAGAAAATAGCGCCCGCCGTCAGTGGTGCGTATTGTACCTAAGGGAATTATCCATGATCCGTCCGGGTCAACGACGTTGCCCAATGTCTGGCTTCCCGGAAACGAGGTATATACCAGAGCGTCTCGCATGGGCGTATCGTCATTCCCAAGCAGCGTGCCAAACGAAGGATTGACTGCTTGTGTGGGAGGTGTTAGAGCTATACTCGTGGTCACACGCACTTTTGCCGAATCATAAGTTTTGTTATTGCTGGTGATTGTGATTTCATAAGCTGTTTGGGGTCTGAGACCAGTCAGCATTACAAAATGAGTATATCTGGCTTGGGGGATGCCGTTTACATCGCGGGTGTCAAAACCGGTTCTGCTGGTACCTAATTTTTCCTTGAAATAGACCAGACCCCGGCTGGGTGAATGGGTAATCCACGTGATCGATACTTGGGAATCCGAAAGGTTGGTGATCGTGACGTCTTTGGGGACACTGTCGCCTGCGGCATTTAAGAAAAATGATTGCCCGCGTTCAACCACCGTGACAATGCCGACCAATCCAACTACTAACAAAAATAATCCAAAAAGTGTGGGGATGCGAATTTCTTTTTTCATTTTATTTATCTGTAATCATTATCATCTAATTTGCCTATTCTTGCTAGACCTGTTTCTGATTTACCCCTTGAGGCGGGCTTGTACGAATTTCATTGCGCCGTCATGTAATTTTGGGCTTAACGGTGCAATCAGACGAGCTTGTACTTCAGTAATGGTTGAAGTAACAGCCGCGTGGTAGACATCAAAAACAATCCATGCCATGACCGTGATCATCGTGAATATAGAAATAAAAAGTAAATCTTTATTTTGAGTCATAGGGCATTTGGATAATAATACGAACTTGATTTCACTCCTAAATTAAGAGTTGACTGGGCTTCTTTTCCGCTGGATGTCAGTTCCACTGAGTGTATGGTAATAAGCCGGTCGAGACGAGTCAACTGTTCAAGCAGATTCACTAGCCGGTCATATGAGCCATTAATTATCAGATTAAAAAAGAGAGGTGTTGAGATTGTGTTATCTTGCACCGGAGCACTCTCATTTGTATTTTCATCAACCGCGACCAAAGCCACTTGTTTATTTGCAGTATCGCCGTATAGAATTACGGAGTCAAAAGAAATTCCGGAAATAGTAGCTTCATTTTGAATCACCACAATTTCCAACTGTCTAAGCAGTGCCGGAAATTCAGCTTTTTCCGGCAGCAGTGAGTAAATCACCGGAAGTTCCTTTTCGATCCGCTGGTACTGTTCCTGTGCCTCGATGAGCATATTGATTTTTTGCTCGAGTTTTTCATCAACAAATGATTTGTCGATAATCTGGCGTTGTAAAGTAGCTATGGTTTTAAGCGTCGGCCGGATTGCAAATACCCCAAAAAAAGAAATAGTAAAAAGCGACAGGATGACCATCGTATATGCCTGGACCGAGCGATTTTTGAAGAGGGGAGTTATATTTTTGTAATATCGGTGGTAACGATGAATTGTGAGCAGTGATTCAGTCATAATATGTGATATTACCGCTTCGCGGTTTGTTTTGAATTGTCTTGGGATGTGGTAACTGCTTCAACTTGAAAAGTGATACCGTTGGTAGCGGTCGTTTTTTGGTTTAAGTTGGTAACTGTGACATCCCGAAGCAGCGTGGAATTGGTTAAATTCCCCAAAAAAAGAGCAAACGCATTGTTGGTGTTGGCAGTTGCTGTGATACTGATTTTTCCGTCTGAAAATATGAAATTACTAAAAGTTACGCCTAGAGGCGTGATGGTTTCTAAGTGGTGCAGTAAAGGAACTGCAAAGTCCTGATTTATTGACAGTGAACCGATTTGCTGAACCCTGCTTTGCAAATTTCTGAATTGTTCCTCAAACCCCCGGTTAGCTTCAATGATTGCAGATTTTTGTTCAATTACCTCATTCAGGTCTGTAATTTGCCTATCGAGACTGAATCTCCAGATGAAAGCTAAGAGGACGACGATTTCCGTGCAGACGATGATATAACGGCCATAGGTTAGGGACCAGCGCAGGAATTTGCCCAGAAGTGTCCGGTCGAAGTCTTTTTGCGTCAGTAAATTGATGTTTTTGGCAGGCACAGAAAAAAACTCAAATCTCAAAACTCAAATCTCATGATTTCAATGAGATTTGTTGTTTTAAGCTTTGGTTCCAGTATTTTTAGGCCTTAGACTCACTCACCTTTGATCGGGATTTTTGAGCCGCAGGCTTACTCGTCATTGGACGGGTTTGTTTGGCAAGTCTGGATTTAAATCTGGCTGCTTTGTTTGCATGAATAATACCTTTTTTGGCTGCCGTATCGAGAGCTCTTATCGCTTCGTTGAAATGCTTGGTAGTCGGTTCGCGCTTGACTGCTTTAAGCGATTTTTTCAAATTTGCCATTGTCCGCTGGTTAGTAGTAGTTCGTACCTTGTCTTGGCGTAACTTTTTTTTAGCTGAATGAATTATTGGCATAAAATTTCTTTATATATAAATCAGCTTGAAGTATACGGTAATTAGCCAAATATATCAATATGTAAGGAGCCTGTTTGGGTAGTCCAATAGTGTTTATTGGCTGTTGCCAAAAAATAATTACTAATTTTCCCGACTACCGGTGTAAATTTAGAGAGGTTATAATGTTTGGGTGGGCTTGAAATAATGCTCCATAAGTTCCTTTTGAATTTCCCGAAAAACTTACCATCAGTAAAAACTTAACTTCATGTTAACTATGTGGAAGCGTTTTGTGGCAATGATTGTCAGGAAGCAACAGTCTGTGTTTTCTGCTGCCATTGTCATCATGAGCACAGTGTTATTGTCGCGATTCCTGGGACTTGTTCGGGAAAGGTTACTGCTCATGTATTTTTCTCCTGACCAACTGGGACCTTACCACGCCGCGTTTCGCATCCCCAACTTGATATTTGAACTTTTGGTAGTCGGGGCTGTATCAACAGCTTTTATCCCGGTGTTTACCAATACCTGGGTCAAACGGGGCAAAGTTTATGCATTTGAACTGGGAAACCATGTCATAAATTTGAGTTTAGTGGGCGTGGTGATTTTGCTTTTACCGTTATATTTATTTGCCCAACCATTGTCATATATTTTAGTGCCGGGATTTTCGCCAGCCGAGCGGGATTTGTTTGTTTCCTTCACCAGAATTATCATGCTTGGTCAACTCATTCCGTTTGTGATCGGTAATTTTATTGCCGGCATGCTTCAGTCTTTTCAAAGATTTCTGATTCCGGCGCTTGCTCCCGTTGCCTACAACGTAGGTATTGTCATCGGGGTGATTTTGTTTTCCACGAAATTCGGCTTGTATGCCCCCGTTTTGGGAGTCGTTTTAGGGGCTTTTCTTTATTTAGTGATTCAAGTGCCGCTTTTAGTAAAGTTTGGTTTTCGTTACTCGTTGACCATGAAAATGCACCAGCAAGAGCTCAGACAGATGTTTCGTCTAATGTTGCCGCGCACTTTTGGGGTAGCCGTGTCACAGATCGATGCCACCATAGATTTGATTTTGGCATCACTTCTGGGATCCCGTAACGTCAGTTTGTTTTTCTACGCGCAGCAATTACAACAGGTGCCTATCGGTTTGTTCGGTGCAACTTTTGCCCAGGCGGCATTTCCGTCATTTTCAGCTGAAGCTGCCAAAGGAGACCACGATGCGTTTAAAAAAATGCTGCTGGCAACGCTGAACCAAATACTTTTTTTCGTCCTGCCGGCTTCTGTCATGCTCATGGTGTTACGCACCCCGATAGTCCGTATCGTATATGGAACCAAAAATTTTGATTGGGATGCTACGGTTCTCACCGGTCAGACACTTTCCTTATTTGCAATATCCATATTTGCCCAGAGCTTGAGTCAATTGTTTGCCCGGGCCTTTTATGCGATTATGGATACGAAAACACCCGTCGTAGTGGGAGTCATTTCAGTATTCACTAACACATTTTTAAGCCTCATTTTTATACTTTACTTGAAACTTCCCATTTGGGGATTGGCACTTTCGGCCTCAATTGGAAGTTTGACGCACTGTATGTTGCTGTTTATTTTTTTATATCGGAAATTGGCTAATTTTTCCCTATCTGATTTCTTTATTCCGCTTACCAAGATGTTACTTGCAGCAACAACTACGGGGATATTTTTATATATTCCGCTGAAACTTTTGGATCAACTGGTTTTTGACACGACCCGCGTGATTCCACTCCTGATGCTTACCGGAATTACCTCTATTTGCGGTTTATCAGTGTACATCTTTTTAGCGTGGTTTTTGGAAATTGATGAAGTGGGAACTTTTTTTGCATTACTAAGTAAAGTCAAACAGGCCCCGCGGACATTTTTTGCTGGCGCTGACGAATTGGTCAATGAAGAGACGGTAGTTTAATGGCGAATTTATTTAGTTTTGAATTGTTTTGTATTCAATTTTCACCTCCGAAGTAGAATACGTTGGCACATCGGAAAAGAGACTTAATTTTGAATACTTTCCTTATTTACAACTTTCCAAAATCCCGATGTGTGAAGCTATTCCACTCCCGAAGTGGATATGTGGATATTCACATTTTATTAAATGTTTTTTCCATATTTCCACCTTTTCGCAAAAATATCATTCATTAAAGCTGCGTATGGTATGTATTCAAATCTGCTGCCAATAGCTGTATTTTTGGACTTGAGGTCGTAAGAAGTAAAATACACAACTTTTTGGTCAAATATAAATATACGAGCTTCCATATTAGGGGAGTATTTAACTTTTGCCCCAATTTTTCCCCAGTTTCTAAACATCTCTTTACTTGTTTCTTCAGTATTTTGGACAAGTGCTCTTATTCTTACGCCTCTTTCAGCAGCGTCCTTAAAAGCTAGTATTGCATCTGCAGGGATTTCTAAACCAGATACAATGAAGTCAATAGAGTTTTCTGCTCTCTCTACATCTTTGGTAGTTTCATCCAACAAGTTTTGTCTGTCATGAATAAATGATATGTTTAAATGATTATTGTTACTTTGGAAAAGTTGGTTAGAAGTAAAAGTTTCCTGGAAGTTTTGTCTTATCACTTGAGAAAAAATATCCACTGCGTCAGAGAACGATTGTGCTTCAAAGCTAATTGGATATTCATCAATCTTTCGTACAACACCAATTTCAACTAAAGGTTTAACAGCTCTATATACTGCATGAGGTAGCACCTTAAGAGTTTTTCCAATTTGCTTAGCATTCAACTTACCTTGCATCGCAAGTAAGGAGTAGATTGATGTACTCTGAGGCGAAACCGCTTTCAGAAAGAAGTTTGTCATACCCTGAATTTTAACAAAATTTGGTTAAAACTCAATTCTCACACTAAAATTAGTCGTATGGAAAAAAGATATAAATACCTGGACATTATTATCATTTTGAATGTAACAATGATGGCAATCATCAATGTCATTTCGGGAAAGATAATTCAATTGTTTATCTTCACTCTTTCAGCTGCGTCTCTTTGCATACCAATTACATACATTTTCGGAGATATTTTTACTGAAGTATATGGCTATAAACAAGCAAGAAGAGCTACTTGGATTCTGATTTTCTCTACTATAATCATTGCAATTTTTTTTCAGCTGGCTGTTTGGCTACCGCCCGCTTCTGGATTCAAAGGTAATGATGCTTATACTCTTGTACTTGGACAAGTACCGAGGATAGTGATTGGTGCATGGATAGCCCTTTTTGCGGGTCAATTCACCAACGATTATATTATCGCCAAGTTAAAAGTGATAACAAAGGGAAAACATTTGTGGAGTAGAACTATTGGTTCAACTATTGCTGGTCAGGCTGTGGACACGACATCCTTTTATGTAATCGCACTCTATAATGTCATACCAAATGGTCTCTTAATTCATTCACTGTTATCAGCTTGGTTTCTGAAAGTAGTGATTGAAATAATTATGACCCCAGTTACTTATTATGTTGTTAAGAAATTAAAGAAACTGGAAAATGAGGATTACTTTGATATTAAGACAAATTTTAACCCTTTAATAGTACAATTAAGTGGAAAACGCCCTAATTAAATTTACCTCAACATTTTTTTGTATTGTAAACCGTTTTCACACGGACATTGGTCGTTTATATGTGGTTAAACCACTTATTAAGTGGAATAGCTTTGTACCTACATCTTGGGACTACGTTCAGACTGTTTTTCAATTTAATTAAAGTTTTGAAGTAGTCCTAAAATAATTATAGATTTTTAATAAATCCAGGTCTTAAAAAAAAGGATTGGCCCAATAAGCTATTAAAGAAAATCTTCGTAATTACATTTTTTTATATGCTTCACGCCTGTAAGCAACACTTAAGATGGTGATCTCTTTCGCTTTTAATTTTACTGCATATAATATTCGATAATCACCTACGCGTATCCGCCATCCAGGCCGGCCAGCTAATTTTTGAGATTGGGAAGGAAACGGTTCCTGAATCAGATTTTCAATTCGGCTAATCAGAATTTTATAAAAAGGTGTGGGTAATTTTCGCAGTTGTTGGTCAGCTTTAGTTGACAGAAAAACCTTCATGTAGCTTGTTTTTGATGCTTATGTTTTTCTAAACTGATTCGTGGTAAATCGATGGTCTGATCAAATTCCAAAATGTCTAAATAATCTTCCTGCGCTTTTTGCAGTGCATCCAAATATTCCGGATCGACTACCGCAGCTTTGATTTTTGAGTGTTGAACCACAAAAACTATTCCCGAGTCTTGTACTTTTTGTAAAATTTGTGATGTTTTATGCCTCAAATCTGTTACTGAAAATGTATTAGTTTGTGTATTCATATATAGACATATTAAATAATACAAATATATATGTCAATAACTAATTTTTAACGCATTTATCTTGAATACAAGTAGCACTTTTTATTAAATCCTGTCGTTTTACGCTTCGCTGAGCACTTTAATTCTCTCCAAACTTATTTCCACTGTTTTTCTGTCTTTTAAAGAATAAATTTTATTACCAGTTTCGTCTTTTGCCTGGTCCATATATTCGAATATCTTTTGCTGATTCCATCCATTTGGAAACACTTCCTCTGGGGCATCAAGGTAATATTCACCACCATCGATACCAACTACAAAGTTTTTAGGATCTTGCGTATCAATTCGTATGGGTAGTTGTATCTGTTCTAATGCTTCTCTCACTTTTCGGAATGGGTATTTCACTTCATTATGACTATCAGTAGTTATTTCCTGCCGGACAGTTCCGCCATAACCGTCTTTTCCAACAAAACTGGCATAATAATGAGGAAAATTGTGAGGAAAGAGAGTAGACAAAATTCTTTGTCTGTAGAAAATCTGTTTAGCAATTTCCGGATTTAAATCCCGATAGTTTATCGCTATGACTTTACCAGGCTTATCCGTTGCTTTCACCACGACAGCTTCGCAGCCGGCACCTACGAATTCAAAACCTAAAGTACTTATTAAATCTTTAAATAACGTCTATTCCCTGTAGCTTTGCTACAGGGTTACCTTGGGGGAAAGT
>CAYHKY010000035.1:0-14639 GCA_964357355.1 uncultured Gammaproteobacteria bacterium
ACACCATTTACCGTGATGCAAACGGTAGAGTAGTGGCAACAGCATCCAGCGAGTTAGTGCCTGGTCAAATAATTCAGGTCGTTCGCTAGTTACCGTAAGTTTTTTCTTCTGGGTTCTCCCCAAGCGGGTGTTATAATGTTTCCTGAAACAAAAATCTCATGATTGGTGCAATTTGCGGTATTGTTACAACAAAAGATAAAGATAATTTGCTTGTACTTGTTGGTGGGGTTGGGTATAAGATTCAAGTATCTCCATCTCTTTTTAGTCAAATCACTCTTGGTGAAGAGATTTTCCTTTACACACATACCCATGTACGGGAAGATGTTCTAAGTCTATATGGATTTCACGAACAAAAGGAACTCGAAATATTTGAGCAATTGCTGACAGTTTCAGGGATTGGTCCACGAACTGCTCTTTCTATAGTCAGCAGAGGATATCAAGCAGTACATGATGCAGTGATTAAAGCAGATGTTGAATTTTTTACCAGCATTCCGCGGTTAGGTACGAAAAATGCGCAAAAAGTGATTATTGAACTAAAAACAAAGTTGGGAAGCGTAAAAGATTTGGTATTAGATGATTCAAAATCAGAGGAAATTGATGAGTTGCTTCTAGTGCTTACTGGAATGGGCTTTTCCAAAAATGAAGCCATTAGAGCAGTAAAAGTTTTACCTCCTGAAATTAAGACTATTGAGGAAAAAATTCGTATTGCTCTTAAGTTTATAGGTAAAAAATAAAATCATGACTATACATGATCAATCATCAGTGCCTAAAAAGAAAGAAACCGGATCAAACAAAGAAGACGAACAGCTTCTTATATCATTGCGTGCCCATGTATGGGAAGAATTCTATGGCCAGGAAAAAATCAAGCAATCGTTAAAAATCTCAATTACTGCGGCAAAAAAGAGAGGTGAAGCTTTGGAACACATACTATTATATGGGCCTCCAGGATTGGGAAAAACGACTCTCTCACATTTAATCGCGCGGGAAATGGGAGTAAATATCCGTGTGACCTCTGGTCCGGCGATTGAAAGAGCAGGTGATTTAGCTGCAATTCTCACGAATTTGGAAAAACATGACGTGCTTTTTATTGACGAAATACATCGACTCGATAAAGTAGTAGAAGAAACGCTTTATCCTGCTATGGAAGATTACTGTCTCGATCTTATAATAGGCAAAGGTCCAGCTGCCCGAACAGTTCGACTTGACCTTCCTCAATTTACGATCGTAGGCGCCACGACTAGGATCGGATTATTATCCTCTCCGTTAAGAGACCGGTTTGGGGTAATCCAACGGTTGAGTTTTTATCCTCCGGAGGAACTCATGTTTGTCATCAATCGAGCTGCAGAAAAACTTATGGTACCGATAGATAACGTATCAATTACAGAAATTTCCCGCCGCGCGCGAGGTACTCCTAGAATTGCGCTCAAGCTTCTTAAACGGGTGCGGGACGTAGCACAAGTAAAAGGTGAAGGGCGTATTACCAAAAAACTTCTGGACCAAGCACTAAAAATTCTCGAAGTGGATCAGTTGGGATTGGACGAAGCGGACCGAAGATTGTTATTGTCCATTATTGAAAAGCACGGCGGAGGTCCGGTGGGAATTGAAACTATTGCAGCTACAATATCTGAAGATACGGGTACAGTAGAAGAGGTGCTAGAACCTTATCTTTTACAGATTGGATTTTTGAAACGAACTCCGAGAGGAAGAATAGTTACCCCGAGGGCATTTACTCATTTAGGATTAAAAACACCCACACATATGTTACAGCAGGAGACATTGCTTTGACCGTTTCTGGGTGCGTTGATTTAAGTGTATTGCTTCTATACCCGTCTTACGCTGGTTTGCAACCTGAAAGGTTGCTAAAGCAGCTTAGAGGGGTATATGGCCGGAACAAATTCAAGTATGTAGGCTATACTACACTAAGTTTATGGAGAATATCTCCGCGGTTTTAAAAGATAACTCTTTGGTTTTAATTCTTGCCTATGTGCCGACTGGACTTGGTCATTTGCGAGTAACTGATGCTCTTTATCATGGTCTTCCTCAAGGCGTGATATCACACTTACTAGGTTCTCATGATAAGTCACTCCAATACATTCACCGGATAACAAGTATCCATCCGATTGCCAGATCTTTGTTGGAGTGGACACAAACTGGCAAAGTAGAAGATATTGCGACTCTTTATTATCGCCGCTTTTTTGCTTTGCGTGCAGCGGTACTTTATGAACAGTTGGTAACAATACTTGATCAGCGTATAGAATTGCCGCAGAGAGTATTAATTGTTTCTACACATTTTGGGTTAGGACATGGATTGTCTGAAATTAAAGACCGTCTAATAAAAGAGAAAAAAGTGAAGGTATATTTGGCTATTGTAGTTACAGACGATAGTCCTCAACATATTTGGTATACGCCTGGGGCAGATCTCACTTTTGTTCCGAGTGAATCTACCAAACGTAAACTTGAGCAATATGCCAAGAAAATAAATTTGCCGGCAGTAAATATTTGTGTTGTACCTTATCCAATCAACTCAACTCTCTCCAAGGAATTAACTTCTGTACAAAATGAGGATCGGCGCGCCCAACTTACAAAAAACGCGACTGTGCCTATTCATGTTTCTATTCCAATTTCTGGGGCAGCGGTAGGCTTACAATATTTTAGAGTTTTGATTGATACGCTGTACACACTTTCAAATAGTTTCGTATTTCATGTAATTACTAAACTAAATTCGCATACGGAAAATTTTGTAAGTGATATGCTCACGCGCAGTTTTGTTAAAATATCTTCGGCAGAACATGATCGGGAAATTGTTGATAAATATACTGAGTGTTACATGAATCAAGTGATTGCTCTTGAGGTTACCAAGCCTAGCGAACAATGCTTTAAAGCGCTTATTAATCCAAAACATAGAGGGGGGTCAATTCTTCTTTTTTCAAAACCGGTAGGTAGACAGGAATATGACAATCTTAATTTTCTCAAGCGTCACGGTTTGATACCTACGGTGAAGGAGTCTCAAAAACTGCTCGAAAAATCCAGCAGGGACCAACGACTTGTCATAAACGATGAACTTGATTTATTTAATGAAGCTTGTTCCTGGCGGGGAATTGAGTTGCCTGAGGATCCAGCTTTATCAGCCTCATTTATTTGGTGGTGTTTACGCGAGGGCATATTTAGGAAGATGTTTCATGGAACGAAGATTCATGCTGATGATCCGAATCTTCATGAGCTGGGAGAGGATGGGGTGGTGAAAATCTGGACATTAATCTCTAAGTATTTACAAGAAAACGCGTAATTATTTACCTTCCCAAATATTGTTATTAACGTAGCAATATATTGATAATAAGTTCGTGGGTATTAGGAAATCTCATCATACCTGAATGTAAGCCTGTAAATATAGGCAGTGTATTGACGGTTGCGTGCGGAAAAAGAGACTGGGCGATATATTTATAAGTATTTTCAATAAAACCTTCAGCCGTAAGCTCATTTGTTAAAATAACCAGTTGTTGTTGATCTAATGTCGGATATATCTGTTTTAATTCCTTGTATACCAGTAACTTAAATTAAGTTCGCAAACGAAGTGCAACACTTGAAGGTATAAGAGGATTCATTTTTTGTCAACTTTTTTGAATTGTGACACTATATATTGTTATACTGAAATTGTGTTTGCAAAAGTTCTATCAGGATCGAGTGTCGGACTCAATCCGGTACTGGTGACAGTCGAGGTGGATATTGCTTCACAGTCCCTTCCATCATTCACGATAGTCGGTTTACCTGATAAAGCAGTCGAAGAATCAAAGGAAAGGGTAAGAGCTGCTATAAAAAATAGCGGTGCGAGTTTTCCTCAACATAGAATTATTATCAATTTAGCTCCAGCGGATCTTCCAAAAGAAGGACCACAATATGATTTACCTATTGCAATAGGGTTGCTTGTGGCATCCGGACAATTAGTTGTTGATTTGGAAAAATGCTTGTTCATTGGTGAATTGTCACTCGACGGTTCCTCACGGCATACACATGGAATTTTGCCAATGGCACTACTGGCAAAAGAGGAGAAAATCAGTTCTGTTTTTGTACCGGTTCTAGATAGTCAGGAAGCTGCAGTAGTTTCAGGAATTAAGGTGTATCCAGTTAACTCAATAAAGCAAGTATTTCGGCATTTTACCCAAACTTCACCGATTACACCAATTCCTCATTTATTATTTTCCACGTTACAAAAAAATGTCGACCATGAATTTGATTTCTCAGATATTCATGGTCAAGAACAAGCAAAACGTGCATTTGAGATAGCGGCAGCCGGAGGACATAATGTGTTTCTCAAAGGTCCTCCCGGAGCAGGAAAAACTATGTTGGCGCGCAGCCTTCCTTCAATTATGCCCGAGTTGAGCGAGCCTGAAGCATTTGAAGTGACCAAAATTTATTCCATCACTGGCAATTTACCTATCGGAGCTTCACTTGTGACGGAGCGTCCATATAGATCGCCTCATCATACCACCAGCCGTATGGGATTGATAGGAGGTGGCACCCGCCCGATTCCGGGAGAAATATCTTTAGCGCATCGCGGTGTCTTATTTTTGGACGAATTTCCGGAATTTCCCAGAAGTGTTCTTGAAGCACTGCGTCAACCTATGGAGGATGGTTTAGTTACTATTTCCCGGGCAGCCGGTTCGGTCACTTATCCTGCAAAATTTCAGCTTATTGCAGCAGCGAATCCATGTCCTTGTGGTAATTATGGCGATAAGCAAAAAAGATGTACTTGTATGTCCGGTGCCATCCTCAGGTATCAAAAAAGAATATCCGGGCCGATTTTGGACCGGATTGATATACATCTTGAAGTGCCTGCAGTACCGACAGAAAAATTGACCGAAGTTCGTGAACATGAAGTTGAGAACTCAAAAACTGTTAGGTTACGCGTACAGCAGGCGCGTATGAGGCAACTAAATCGATTTAAAAATTCCGCTGTTTTTTCAAACAGCGAGATGTCTACTCGAGATGCAAAAGAATTTTGTTTACTATCTCAAGATTGTTATTCTTTATTACAGCGGGCCACTGCTCAACTAAAACTATCAGCACGCAGTTATTACAAATTGATCAAAGTTGCACGAACAATTGCTGATCTTGCAGGTGAATCGCAAATACAACCAACACATATAGCTGAGTCATTACAATATCGGCCAAAGATTATAGAAATATAGCCAACTTGCTTGATTTTGTGAGGCCATAACTCCTTCTAGACTGATCCCGATTAAATCGGGATACAGTAAGAAGGGTATATAAACCTGTTTTTCCTCATGATACAAAACCCCCTCCTGTCGGAGGGGGATGAGATTTGAGTTAAAAATAGATCTTAACCGCCAATCTTATACATGCCAGTTCCACACACGGGACATTTACCTTTCATTGCCGGTTTACCATTTTTCATGGTGACTTTTTGTGCGTTTGGATCTTCTCTTTTTGCTCTACATTTGACACAATACATTGTTGCCATACGTTTGGTTCACCCCCCTTCAGACGATCAGACAGAAAGTTAGTTTCTACAACCAACCAAATATGATACTTATTAAAACTTCAATGCTTATAAAACTCAATCCGAGTAATATAGTTTTTTTAATGTCTCGTGACAAATAAATTTCATGGTCAATCACGGATGAAGTCTTAATTTGCGAAGATAAAGGGAGTCTTACTGATGCGAGAGAATAGAGTGTGGTATCATTTTTACTCATTCGATTTTCGGCTTGAATTTTTTGCTTACGCGTCTTTCTTGGCATATATATCCCTGCGCTTGAATTTGAAGCTAGCTTTGAGAGGTATATCACAAATATTTGAAGCTTGTCAATGTGAGGACGAGTTTTAGGTCCCTGATATTCCCGGTCCATTGACAAACCATACTCACTCTTTTTAGAATGATGGATACCAATGGTGTTCAATAGTTTCTCAGGTTTACTTTTGACAATTTTGTTTATATGGTTGTGTGGAGTAACGATTGTATTATTTCGAACCATTATCAGATACAATCAATTGACTAAGGGGACTACAAGTCAAACTCTTACACAAGTAATAAGTAATTTTTTGGCACAAGAAAAATTAACCGGGGAAGAATTGAAACGGGTACAGGAAGAATTTATAAAAATGCGCTTGCAGGGAAAAACTTACTTGCAAAAAATAGGGTTGGTAAGGTTTAACCCTTTTTCGGATACAGGCGGAGATCAAAGTTTTTCGTTAGCTCTACTTGATGGGCAGGAGAGTGGAATTATCATGACGTCACTCTACGCAAGAACGGGAGTACGCTGGTATATCAAAACAATCAAAAAAGGCAAAGGATTAGAACATGATTTGTCAAAAGAAGAAGCTGAAGCCTTGAAGCGAGCGACAAAATGATAATATATTTATTATGAAAGCAAAATCATCGTTAATTAAATATATCGGAGGTGCAATTTTACTTTATCTTGTTTCAACTGGCATTTCGTTTGCTGCTTTTAAAACAATCGGAGGTACTTCGACAGTGGCGAGAGTACCTGTGCCTTCGTCTGCACAAGGCAAATTTAATATAGATCCCTCAATACCCCGCACGGAAGAATGTCCGTTAAATGGTGAAAAATTCACGAAACAAGAAAAAGATATTTGGAAATCACGCAGGCCGCTTGCGGTTATGATAGAAAATCATGCAGAGGCTAGACCACAATCCGGACTTTCTTTTGCCGATGTAGTTTATGAAACTGTTGCAGAAGGGGGTATCACTAGGTTTATGGGTATTTTTTACTGCGGATCAGCATTTTACAATATAGGATTTGCGCCGGTCCGAAGTGCCCGGACTTACTTCTTGGATTGGGTTTCTGAATATGACGCGCTTTATAATCATGTTGGAGGAGCAGGCAGATGCAATGATCCAACTGTAGATGATCGAGCAAAAGCTCTCTGCCAAATAGACAAATACGGTATCAAGGATATGGATCAATTTGGGATACCATTCCCGATTTGTTACCGGAATTATGATCGGCTTGACCATACAGTTGCTACGGAACATACGATGATTTGTTATTCTGACAAATTGCATGAATTGGCAAAAAAAAGAGAGTGGACCAATGTTGATGAGGAAGGTGTTGCATGGGACAAAAATTTTGTTCCTTGGGTGTTCAAAGATGAGGCTCCGCAAGGAGAACGAGGTACAGTAGCTTCATTATCATTCACTCATTGGGAGACTCAAGTAGATGATTATGGAGTCCAATGGAATTACGATTTGCAAACAGACAGCTATAAACGTTTAACCGGCGGGAAACCGCATTTGGATCTCGAAAACAACGAACAATTATCCACCAAAAATATAGTTGTACAATTTGCCAAGGAAACCATCGGTGTAGACGAACATGCACATTTGTTGTACGGTACAATTGGAACCGGTAAAGCGCTTATTTTCCAAAATGGCAAAGTAATAGTCGGTACGTGGAAAAAAGCCAAACGCACAGACAGGACTAAATTCTTTGACGAAAAAGGAAAAGAAGTATCTTTTGTCAGAGGACATATTTGGATTGAGGTGGTATCGATAGATACTAAAGTGACTTATTAACCAACTTCTGCCTGAGATTATCCTTGCCTGAAAGGAGGCGGTATGCTTAAAGATCTCATAGTATCCCGAGTACGCATAAAAATACTGACGCTGTTTTTATCTAGTCATGATGCTATATATCACGTGCGTGAGATCGTGAGACAAACGCATGAAGAAATTAATGCGATCAGGAGAGAATTAGCTCATCTTGAGTCGTCTGGTTTGATGGCCAAGGAACCAAGAGCAAACAGATTGTATTATACCTTTAAAAAGAATTATCCGCTATATTTTGAACTTTTGGAATTAGTAGCAAAAACGTCTGGTTTAGGCGGTGAATTACTGAAAAACAAAGCAAAACTAGGAAAACTTAAATTCGTCATGTTATCAGGAAAATTCGTTCGGGGAAAACCTCATCAAGAAAACGATGTTGACCTATTAGTTGTAGGTACTGTAGTGTTACCTGAATTGGCACAAATTGTAAGAAACGAAGAAACTCGTAAAAATAGAGAAATCAATTATACCGTAATGACTGAAGAAGAATTTAAATTTCGAACAAGTCGCAAAGATCCATTTCTGCAAACTGTAACCAAAGGATCACGGGTGATGATCATTGGGGACGAGGAAGAATTAACTGCATGAGAAAGCCCCGACTCATAATATTTTTCATTTTAATGATAACGACGTTGGCAGCTATAGTAGATTTGCCGATTGGAGTACCTTTGCGATTTTCGTTGGGACCATTAAAAATCAATCGAATTGTTGCACCTCCTTTGATTCGTATTCCCTTTTTAGGAATTGAAAAAGAAATCAAGACCCATCTTGGACTTGATCTTCGCGGTGGCACACAATTGATTTTGGAAGCTGATATGAAAGATGTGGTAGAAAAAGATCGGGTCACGGCATTAGAAAGCATTCGGGAGATCGTCGAGAGAAGAATAAATTTTTTTGGTGTTTCTGAACCAGTGGTACAGACCGCACGAACAGATGAAAGTTTCAGAGTAATTGTTGAATTACCTGGAGTGACTGATACAGAAACTGCGATAAAAACATTGGGAGAAACAGCCCGACTGGAATTTAGAGAAATGGATGAATCAGCAACCGGAACTGCGACACTTTCGGCTATTACTGCTACCAAACCCACAGGTGTAACAGGGAAGGATCTCAAAAAAGCTGAAGTAAGTTTTGATCAGCAATCTGGAGCGCCGGTAGTTTCATTTGAAATGACTGAAGAAGGAACAAAAAAATTTGCTGATCTCTCCTCCAGATTAGTTGGTCAACCACTGGCAATTTTTCTTGATGACAGATTATTGGGATATCCGCCAACTGTGAAGGAAGCAATTACATCTGGTCAAGGTGTTATCAGTGGCGGATTTACCCGTGACCAGGCAAAACAACTTGCCCTTCAGTTATCAGCGGGAGCGCTTCCCACTTCGATTAAAGTTGTAGAGCAGCGAAATATCGGTGCATTGCTGGGAGCCGCTTCAATTGAAAAAAGTATCCGCGCTGGAGTAATTGGACTTACTTTAGTTGCCTTATTTATGATAATTTATTATGGCATATTAGGAGTTATTGCAACTTTTGCATTAGCAATCTACGGATTGGTTACCTTCTCTTTATTTCGGCTTATCCCAGTGACCTTAACTCTTGCAGGAATTGCCGGTTTCATTCTTTCTATAGGCATGGCTGTAGATAGTAATATTCTTATTTTTGAACGTATCAAGGAAGAGTTGAGGAAGGGTAAGCCTTGGAAAATTGCTATGGAGTTAGGTTTTGGACGTGCATGGGATAGTATCCGCGACGCTAATTTTACGACTCTTATCACTGCATTTATTCTTTACAATCCTTTGAACTGGAGTTTTTTACCGGCCTCAGGAATGGTTCGTGGATTTGCCTTAACGTTAACACTGGGTGTAGTGACAGGATTATTTACTGGCATTATAGTGTCACGTAACCTCATAAGGTTGTTTTATCGACCAAAGGAGCTCGTATCATGATTGATTTCATGCGTTACCGTATCATTTATTTATTCCTTTCCGCATTAGTTTTGGTGCCTGGCATAGCGACACTTTTCGTTTATGGTTTGAAACCAGCAATTGATTTTACCGGCGGAACACTTAT
Organism: uncultured Gammaproteobacteria bacterium; assembly: GCA_964357355.1. Classification (GTDB taxonomy): domain Bacteria; phylum Patescibacteriota; class Microgenomatia; order UBA10105; family UBA10105; genus CAYHKY01. Next base: position 9,653 of record CAYHKY010000035.1, read on the forward strand.
GGAATTCTTGATCTCAAGTGATAAAAACCCGACAGTCGAAGAAATACGTACATTGGTAAGTTCACAACAAATTGAAATTGGTACGGTACAGACTAGCGGAAAGAATTCTTTCTTACTACGCTTGAAACCGCTTGAGTCGACTCAACACGATGCTTTACTTGTTAGATTGAATGATACATATGGTACCGTTGTCGAAAACCGTTATGAATCAGTCGGTCCTACGTTAGGAGGAGAATTGTTGCGAAAAACATTTATTGCGGCAATGGTGGCTTTAACGGCAATTCTGCTCTATGTAGCTTGGGCGTTTAAAAATTTTCGCTATGGAGTCTCAGCAATCTTAGCCCTTCTTCACGATGTGTTAGTTGTTATCGGAGTCTTTGCAATATTAGGTAAAGTGAAAGGGGTCGAAGTTGATGCGCTGTTTGTTACCGCAATTCTCACCACTATGAGTTTTTCCGTTCATGATACGATCGTGGTGTTTGATAGAATCCGTGAATTACAAAAAAAGAGCATCCAATTACCTTATCTTCAGGTTATCAATCAGGCACTTACCGAAACTATGGTTCGCTCACTTAACAATTCTTTGACAATTATTTTCATGCTTTTAGCCCTGGTTCTTTTTGGTGGGGAAACTATCCGCTGGTTTGCAGTTGCTCTGCTTGTTGGTACAATTACAGGTACCTATTCGTCACCTTTTGTTGCCACTCCGATTCTATATACTTGGTCAACGTTAAGAGACAAGAAAAATATATGATTATTTAGAATCATTTTGTATGGCTTTTTTTATTTCTTCCAAACGTTTTAATAATTGATTCCGCTCGTTTTTCACTTTTTCCAAAACTACTTCATTAAAAAGCTCATTTAATGTGTGTCCAATTATGGGTCCGGGTGAAACTCCAAGTAATTTCATTACATCATGGCCATCAACTTTTAGGTCGGTGACGGTGAATGGTTGTTTTTGGACTTCTTCCAGCCGATTCATGAAAAGACGCAACCTCCAGGAAGTTTCCCGCGCCCCGCCACCTAGGCGGTCACCAATTCGCAAATTCAGCATGTCTTTAAGGTTATCCTTGCCCACGCGTTTGATGAAACGTCTGAGTGTCGCATCTGTTTGATGTTCATCAACTGTAAATTGATGCCAGCGTACAAGTATCACCATCTTTTCCCGGTCTGCTTTTGAAAAATTGAGCCGGATACTGATATTTTTCACGATAGACGCACCTATCACTTCATGATTATAAAAAGTAATCAAACCCGACGGTTCGTCTTTATGAAAGACTACCGGTTTGCCAATATCATGAGTGAGCGCGGCAAATCTGACCACAGGGTTAGTTGATGGTGCATGTTTAAGGGATTCAACAAGGTGTGTGCCCACGTCAAAGATATGATGTCTTTTTGGGCTTTGCTGTGGAACTCCAAAACATTTTTCTAGTTCCGGTAAAATGTGATGGAGGATTCCCGAATTTTTTAGCAGCATAATTCCGTCTGCGGGGTATGAACTGGCAATTATTTTCATCAGCTCATTTCTTACCCGGTCATGAGAAATTTGATCAATCAAATGAGCATTTTTTGCAATTGCTGCGAAGGTCTCCACTTCGATCACAAAACCAAGTTCTGTGGCGATCCTAATCGCGCGCATTAATCTCAAGGCATCTTCCTTGAAGCGTTCATCGGGTTTCCCGACGCTGCGAATCAACTTGTTTTTTAGATCTTCTTGTCCATGGTACGGATCAATCACTGTTTTGCCGTCAAATGCGATGGCATTGATAGTGAAATCGCGTCGTGAGAGATCTTCCTCTAAAGTTTCACCCCAAAGTACAACATCTGGATGACGGTGGTCTTTATAACCTTTTTCACTGCGATAAGTTGTGATTTCATAGACATCTATAGTATCTCCCTTAGGGTTTTTTATTTTTATACCCACAGTGCCAAAATTGTTGTCATAAAAACTATCAGGAAAAATTTCCAAAAGGTGAGCGGGTGTTGCATTGGTAGTGAAATCCCATGACTTTGTTGCTCGTCCAAGGAGGATATCTCTAACAGATCCTCCTACGGCATACGCCTTATAGCCGTGGTGATTAAGAGTATTTATGATGTGTTGTGCAGGTTGTATAAGTGTAGGCATCACTGGTATTATAACCCTTGACTATGGTGAAGCGTAAATGGGAAATTATTTCAAATCAAAAAACAAATCCATCCGCTGACGATCCAAAAATAACGACGGACAAAATCATTAAACTGCTTTTAAAAAATCGTGGAATTATCTCTTCAAAAACGATTGCAGAATTTTTGCACCCTTCCGATCCATACTCGTTGACCGCGAAAGATGTTGGTATTAGTCTTCGGGATCTTAAAAATGCCCTGTCTCGGATTCAGAAAGCGATTTTAAATAAAGAATCGATTGTCGTTTATGCAGATTATGATGCCGATGGGATAACTGCCGGAGCTATTATGTGGGAAAACTTGTACCGGTTAGGCGCAAAAGTAATGCCATATATACCTCAAAGAGAAAACGAAGGCTATGGTTTTTCAAAACAAGGATTGGACTCAGTTAAGTCACAATATGGGCCTACCCTTATTATATCCGTTGATCATGGTATTACTGCATTTGAAAAAATTGCATATGCCAAAAAACTTGGGATTGATGTTATTGTCACCGATCATCACGTTAAACCAAAAATTTTGCCTGAATGCATAATTGTCCATACAACAAAACTCTGTGGTGCGGGTATTTCTTGGTTTGTAATAAAAGAGCTGCTAGGTTCACGATTAATAGATGATGAGGAGCAGAAAAAAGAATTGTTATCCCTGGCAACCATCGGAACAATTGCAGACATGGTGCCACTTACTGGACCCAACCGTTCAATCGTGAAACATGGACTGAATGCAATTAAACATACTAAGCGGTTGGGATTGCAAGCGTTAATAAAAAATGCGGGAGTGGAAATGGAGAAACTTGGTACGTATGAGGTCTCACATTTACTTGCTCCCCGACTTAATGCAATGGGGCGGTTGGTACATGCGATGGATGCATTACGGTTACTCTGCACCAAACAGTCGTCAAAAGCGGAAGAATTAGCCGCGAAACTAGGTATGACTAACCGAGAACGACAACTTATGACTGAGGAAACGACGCTTCATGCGAAAGAATTGGTAAAAAGCTTGACTTTGTCACAAGGTTCGACGCACATCAAACAAAAACTAATCTTTGTTACACATGAGACTTACAATCAGGGAATAATTGGGTTGGTGGCAGGGAAGTTGGTAGAAGCATACCATTTACCGTCTATAGTTGTCTCAAAAGGCGAAATTATTTCAAAAGCTTCTGCCCGTTCAATCAGCGGTTTCAATATTATTGAAGCAATCAGAAAGTGTATGGATTTATTAGTAGACGCAGGGGGTCATCCTATGGCAGCAGGGTTTACAGTAGAGACCAAATATTTATTAAAATTACAATCTAAATTAGAAAACATCGCCAAATCACAATTAAACGATGAGTTACTTACTCGGAAACTTACGATTGATTTAGAATTACCGCTAGCATTTGTGACAAAAGAACTATGGCTTAAAATTCAAACACTTGCACCATTTGGCATAGGTAATCCCGAACCGATATTTTTTACCCGTAATCTAAAAGTAGTCAATATCAGATTAATTGGAGCTGAAAATAATCATTTGAAATTGAAAGTAGTTGACGGAGAAAAAAAAGAATTATTGGACGCAATTGGATTTAGAATGGGGGAACATAAGGCTTATCTTGATGTGGGTAGCTTAGTTGATCTGGCGTATAGTTTGGATTTGAATCACTGGAATGGGGTTGATAATTTGCAGTTGAAGCTCAAAGATATACAGAATTCTTCTGTGAAGTTGACGAGTAGCGTATAATAGTCACAAAGTAATGATGGTGTTAACACACCGGAGCTGCGAGAAGAAATCCCGCAAAAATCGGGAAAGTAGAACTTGCCGGAGAGGCCCGTAATAGCCAGATAAGGGTTGTGAGTTGCAAATTAAGATACAACTCATAACTGAATTAGGGTGGTACAGCGGATGGTGATTATGTTTTAACCAGTCGCCCCTATTCCGTAAGTCCGGGATAGTGGCTTTTTTTATGGAAAAAATTACAAAAAATTCCTTAAAATAAGGGAACTAGTATGAGAACTTTAACCAAAGATGCTGTTGGAAAAATTGGTCAAGAAGTTGTCCTGCAAGGATGGGTGAACTCACGGCGTGATCACGGTAAAATCAGTTTTATTGATTTACGTGATCGTACCGGCATCATTCAATTGGTTTTAACAAAAACTGAAGTATTGGTGGGAAATGAAGATGTAATTGAAATTAAAGGAATTATTAAAGAAAGACCAACTTCAATGGTAAATTTGAAAATTGTTACGGGTACTGTTGAAGTAGAAGTTATAGAACTAAAAATAATTAGTGAAGCAAAAGAATTGCCTTTTCCGATTGATACTGATGGATATGACATTAATGAAGAAATCCGGATGAAATATCGTTACTTGGATATTCGCCGGCCACGAATGGCGAGAAATCTACGATTACGTTCCCAAGTTACCACTTTAATCAGAAACTTTTTAACTGCACGGGATTTTATTGAAGTGGAAACTCCTATTCTTACCAAAACTACTCCCGAAGGTGCCCGTGATTTTGTAGTGCCTTCGCGTCTTCAAAAAGGCAAATTTTATGCACTTCCTCAATCACCCCAGCAATACAAACAATTACTTATGGTTGCAGGATTGGAACGATATTTTCAGCTCGCGCGTTGTTTTCGTGATGAAGATCCGCGAAAAGACCGGGCCTACGGAGAGTTTACGCAACTGGATATGGAAATGTCTTTCGTAACTCAGGAAGATATCATGCAGTTAACAGAAGAGTTATTTACTACAATTGTCAAAACTATTTTTCCCCAAAAGCATATTTCACAAACTCCCTGGCCGAGAATTCCTCACAAGCAGGCAAAAGAAAAATATGGAAC
>CAYHKY010000036.1:0-14009 GCA_964357355.1 uncultured Gammaproteobacteria bacterium
TTTCAGCTTCAGAAATACGACGAATTCACGAATTCATCGATATTCATGGAGGCAGGGCTGTCTCAAACACATCTCTTATAAACTACATTAATGGGGAACTGCGTGCTTATCTTAATGAACAACTTCTACCCGTATTAATCACTGCCGCCAAAAAATTGATGAGCGGTGAATATATTAAGGATGAGTTAAAAATAATAGTTTCGACGCTTGCATTTGCGCAACAAGTACTTCTGGGTGAAAAAATTGCGGAAATTACCGGATTGAAAGTCAGGAATTGGGTAAATGATACCGTACAGCGAAATATTCTGATGTATGATCCCGTAAGAAGAAACAATTTTGTGGAGGAGAAAAAAATGCCGGTCTCAGGTTGCGGAGGTAGTACTAATGGAGACAAAGATATATTTGGACGATCGTCTTCATTGACACAAATACTTAACCCACGAATGGCTTCAAACGAAGATGAACATGGTTCACTCGAATTTGAGTGTCCCAAATGTCATGAACAAGTCAAACGCCCACAAGGAAAGTTAATTGATAAATGTCCCAAATGCGGGGGAGACGTGCGTTGTTGACGGAGGCTATGGTATGATACGAATACTTTATAAAAGCTGCCTGAAAAAATGCCCGATGACCGATTACAATCACGTGTTACATCTTCTCACACCCCTGTAACAGGTGGTGTTACTTCTCCGGTGTCTACATCTGGTCAAGGTTCATTTACCAAAGAACAAGAGCCGATTCCTGGTAAAGAATCGATCGCGATTGAACCAATGGGGGGAGAACTTGAATTAACACCTGAACTTGAACGGGCTGGTGCAGAAATTCGCAGTGAAACGATTGTATTGCCTCCGGATATGAAGAAAATGGGGATCCAGTCAGTTGGTAACGCGACACCTGTTACCACGACCACGGTGCAGTTGCCATTAAGTGACGACCAAATTGTTACGGGGTTACATGCGCCAATTATTTCCAGTATCCGTTGGCTGGCGGAATGGTGTATCAGACTTTTAAAAAAAACCCATTATCATCTGAAAATAATTGCCGGACACGGAATTAGGGAAAGGGACCAGTAGCTATGCAAGATCCCGAAGTTTTAGCAAATTTCATCTACCAACTGGAGGTTTTTGGTATATTAACGGGGTTTTTTACATTTCTCATTCTTGGAGCGGTTGCTTTCGCGTTTTTAATTATCTTGTGGTGGCGGTATAAAGATCGGGAAGAGTATTCACTTGAGTACGTGCTTTTACAGGTGGCGATTCCCAGAGACAGTGAAGTGAAAATTGACGCAGCTGAGCAAATGTTTTCCGCACTTGCCTCACTATACAAAAGCAGCTGGTTTTCTTTCCTCAAACCGCAGACGCACGTCAGTTTTGAAATTGTGGCAACTTATGGTGAAATCAGTTTCTATGTTTCAACTCCTGCCAAATTACAGGATCTGATTGAGAAGCAGATATATGGAGCATATCCGGGAGCAGATATAAATATTGTTGAGGAATATAATATTTTCTCAAAATCAGGCAATGTTGCATTTGCAGCCTTGAAGCTCAAAAGTGATGATTATTTTCCTATGCGGACTTTTCGGGAACTGCCAACCGACCCACTCTCTTCTATAACGTCGGTTCTTTCCAAAATGCAGCAAGGGGAAGGAGCAGTAGTCCAAGTACTGGTTTCTCCAGCCGGCGGCAAATGGAAAAAGAGGGGACAGTCATTTGTTTCACATATCAAAAAGCAGGAATCTGATCCTGAGAAAGCCAAATTTTCTTATGATCCCAAAACACTTGAATCAATTACCAACAAATGCACCCGGGCAGGTTTTAAGACAGTCGTCCGCATGGTTGTTTCTTCAACTAGCAAAGAGGTTGCAGATATGCATCTTACCAATCTCAAAGGAGTGTTTTCACAGTTTTCCTCTGATCAAAACTCATTTACCGGAACCAAACACCTGATAAAAAGATTGTTCATGATTGATTTTATTTACCGCTATTTTCCCATTCTTGATATTCCCAGATTTGCACAAACATCAATACTATCAAGCGAGGAACTCGCCACGCTTTTCCATTTTCCCAATAAATCGGTCGAAACTCCCAATATCCGTTGGCTTAATGCCAAACGTGCCCCGGCTTCATCCAAGATTCCAACCAGCGGAATGTTTTTGGGAAATTCCAGGTACAGGGGCGTAGTCCGGCCGGTATTTTTGGGCAAAGATGATCGTAGGCGTCATGTATATTCAATCGGAAAAACCGGAGTTGGGAAATCAGAGCTCTTAAGCTCCATGATCCTTCAGGACATCAGAAATGGGGAAGGTGTATGTTTCATTGACCCGCATGACACAATAGAAAAAATCCTGCCGCGGATTCCTCCGGAACGGGCCGAGGATGTCATTTATTTTGACCCTTCAGATACAGAGCGGCCGATGGGGTTAAACATGCTCGAGGCCAAGACGGAAGAGCAGAAACATTTCGTCGCGACTTCGATTGTGGGACTCATGTACAAGCTCTATGATCCCATGAAAACCGGAATCATCGGACCCCGTTTTGAGCACGCCGTCAGAAACGCGATGTTGACGGTTATGTGCGAACCGGGAAGCACGTTTGTGGAAATCGTTCGGGTTTTGACTGACTCATCATTTGTGCAGCAACTTTTACCAAAAGTACAGGATCCGATCATCCGTCGTTACTGGACTGATCAGATTGCCCAAACCGCAGATTTTCACAAATCGGAAGTTCTGGATTATATCGTATCCAAGTTCGGCCGGTTCGTAACTAACAAACTCATGCGCAACATCATTGGTCAAAGCAAATCATCATTTGATTTCCGCAAAGTTATGGATGATAGGAAAATACTGCTCATCAATTTGGCTAAAGGCAAAATAGGGGAAGAGAACAGCAATTTCCTGGGTCTTATCTTAGTACCAAAAATCCTCATCGCTGCCATGAGCAGACAAGACACGCCGGAAGATAACCGCCGAGACTTTTACATGTATGTTGACGAGTTTCAAAATTTTGCCACTCCCGACTTTGCGCAAATTCTGTCTGAGGCCAGGAAATACCGGTTGAATTTGACGGTAGCAAATCAATTTATCGGCCAGATGGAAGAAGAAGTCAAAAACGCAATATTTGGCAACGTAGGAACTCTTGCTACTTTTCGTGTCGGAGTCACTGATGCCAACTATCTCCAGCATGAATTCGCACCTATATTTAACGAATCAGATCTTATCAATGTTGAGCGTTACAATGCTTACGTAAAAACCGTCGTGAACAACGAGCCGATTCCTCCTTTTAGTGTTGACATGACTCGGGATATTGAGGCTGAACGAAAGGCGGCGAACCCCAAAGTTGCACAAGCTCTCATCCAATTGTCACGCCTCAAATACGGCCGGCCCCGGGAATTAGTTGAAGCTGAGATTGCCTTAAGGGCGAAGCTGTGAATCTTTATTTATTATTTATAATTTCAACTTTAACCAATAAGCGTTTAGTTGAAGGTTGATATGCTACGGGTTGAAGCTTGTATGGTGGGCCAATAATGACATCATTTGGTAGCAGACCCTCATTTTTTAGTTTTAACCAAATATCAGCGGAATAATTATGTAAAAGTTGAGGATCAATTTTCTTGGGATTTATTGATATTGGAGATAAAGTTATATAAAAACCTGGTGGAAGATCATTTTTTGCAGCTTTTTCAAGATCATTAAAGTCGTATAACTTTATTGATAACGAGGCAGGTGTTGGTTCATGAATTATAGAGATACTGAATCCTGTAGCCCGTCTAAACCATTCTTCGACATTTCGCATATTTAAAGTTTAAATAAGCTTTTGCGTAGATCCTGTTCTATAGTACAATACTTGTGCGCGCCTGTAGCTCAGTGGCAGAGCGCTACTCTTATAAAGTAGATGTCCTTGGTTCGATCCCAAGCAGGCGCACCATAAAAAGTAAAAAAATTTATTAATGTGTATTTATTCTACAGGAAATATATATCCAAGTCCCGATCTATAGGTAGGAATTTCTCTAATTAACGTTAAAGCTCCATCTATGATCCCATTACGATAAAGTTCTGGGTCGACTCCTAAGCTTGTGGCATCAAATTCAATATTTCGGTCAAATTGATCTATAAATTCAGGATGAAAATATTTTTCTAAATGTCCATATCTATCATCATAGGAAGCATTATACAATTCAGTCAGATCACTTCTCATCGGAAAGCTACCTGCAAGGCCCAATGCCCTAACGCGAGCCTTTTTAACACATTCTGGGATTCTGGGATGGGGAATGCACTGTAAGCTTCGGAATTGATGTAGACAATTTCCTTCATCAGCTTGGAATGGGCAGATGACATTGCGTTCTGAAGGATGAGGTGACATTCTTATAGCTCCTCAAGTTTCACACTTTTCTCGACTTTGCCTTTGACGAATTCGAGGTATTTCTCTGTCGTTGACAGGCGTTTGTGGCCGACAAGTTTAGAGATTATGGTTAAAGGAGTGCCGCTCATCAAGTGGTGGGCGATAAAAGTGTGTCTCAAGTCGTTGACTTTAGCATTGTCGATGCCTGCCAGTTTAAAGTAACGGTCGATTGCCGTTCTGATATTTCTGATAAGAAGGGGGCGGCCGGTTTTGGTGACAAATAGAGTTTTGTTTTGCGTCTTAGGCCTGATCTCTTTGTAATGGTCAATGGCAATTTTGGCTGCTTTATTTAAAGGGACGTTGCGTTCGAAATGAGATTCTTGGGGAGCGATGTGGAGTTCAGTGTCTTTGATATCATCTAAGGTAAGAGTTGCGAGTTCTCCGATGCGCAAACCGGTTTGCAGAAAGAGTTCGACAATTGCCGAAATGCGCACATCATCCCGGCAGGCATCTCTGAGTGCCCGGTATTCAACTTTGGAAAGAATTCGGGGTGGTTTTACTTCATACTTGGGATGGGAGATATCATTTGCCGGATCGTTACTCACGTGACCGTTGGATTTGAGAAAGCGGTAAAAAGTTTTGATGGAGTTGATTTTTCGGGAGATTGATTTTGGAGTATATCCGTCTTTGCCAAGTTTAGTTAAAAATGCTTCCAATTCCTCTTTTGTAATCTCGGGAATCTGCTTTTTCCCCATGTCTTTGAGAAATAGTACTAGCTGGTCGATATCTTTACTATAGGCAACAACAGTAGCCCGGGCACGCTTGCGGCCTTGTAAAAATTGCACGAATTCCTCGTGCGCATGAGTCAATTCAACAGTTTGACCAGTCATAATTGGCCTATAATATCACTTTAGAGGCAGATTTGTCAATGAAGTGAAAGTAGTATAGCATAGATAAAATACTGAAGCGAGCTTCAATATTACTTATTTTCTCATGAAACAGCGCCTTATAATGTTTTCCATAAGCTTATTTTGTCTTGTGAGTATTGTGGGTATCAGCAGGTCTATTTATACATTGTGGAAGCAAGGGGGAGTGATTGCAGAGCACGAGGCAGTCCTGGTGAAGCTGCAGGAAGAAAATCAGCAGTTACAAAAAAAACTTGCTGATGTGAGAAGTGTAGAGTATATAGAACATGCTGCCAGGGAGAAGCTCAATCTGCAAAAAGCTGGGGAGGTGGTGGTAGTACTACCTAAATCCCAAGTTTGGGATCCCAATGAAGAAAATATACCGGAGCCAAGGCTGTCTAACTGGCAACAATGGTGGAAACTTTTCTTTTAAGACGTTTAAAATGGGATATTGTTTTTCTTAGGTAGCAGGGGTGGGAGTCGAACCCACGACCGCAGCGTTATGAATGCTGTGCTCTAACCACTGAGCTACCCTGCCGCAGGATTATTTTAGCAGAGGAAATCACTCTTGACAATATATAATACATTGATACAATTGTATTGTATGAATTACGTAACCACAAATATCCGACTTCCTGAAGTTGATTATTTACGTCTTAAATCTGAGGCTGCGCGGAATAGATTGAGTTTATCTGCAGTGATTAGAAAAAAAATTACTACAAGTTATCAACCCCGTCGTTCTCAAACAGAAGTGAAGAAAATGTTGGTTGAGCTTGCAAAGTTAGCCAGGGAAAACGCAAAACAATTAAAAGGATATAAATCGGTTCAAGTAATTCGTGAGATGCGAGATCAGGCAAAATGGTAATAATTGATACTTCAATAGTCTTTAAATGGTTTGCCGAACAGGAGGTAAACCATAAACTCGCCCTAAAATTACTCGAAAAATATCTCTCAGGAGAAGAAGAAATAACGATTCCTGATTTACTTCTATATGAGTTGACCAATGCGTGGAGTACCAAAACTGGGTTGGATTTGATCCAAATAACTAAGAATCTAGTTAAATTAGAAGCATACACATTACCTATGGTGAGTGTGAGTTTTGCCTTACTAAAATACGCCAGTCATTTTGCGAGAGTACATCAAGTATCAGTTTATGATGCAGTGTATGCTGTATTGGCAGATGATTTTGGATGTAACTTGATTACTGCCGATGAACGATTTGTAACCAGGGTCAATTTACCTTTCGTAAAGTTATTGGGAAAATAAAGAGTATTTATCTTGTTTAGTTTGACGTACCACCTTTCTCCACGTATAATGAATCTCATGCCGCGGGGTAGTGTAGAGTTGCACAGGAGGCTCAAAATTTGGGCCCGCGAATCAGAAATGATTATGCGAGAATTCGGCTGTATCGGTGGAATCCTTATTTATAATTAAGTGACAATACCGAGGCAACCTGGCTTTGCCAGAGAGTCCGTAGAGACTATACGCCGAACCCCGCCTTCATTTAATTGAAAATGATTGGCGGGGATGATATAGTCCGACACTCCAAGTAATTGGAGAATACAGATAGCATAATCTCCTAGGCCGGGCGCGACTCCCGGCCCCGCAACAGAGGTTAAATGGAGCGTTACGACGCTCTATTTTTTGTGGTACAATATTCGTTATATCAAATATAAAAGAAATAATAATAAAGTTTTAAGCCCGATTGTTCTTAATAATTGTTAGTGAGGTGAGGGAAATATGAAAAATAAGTATAAACAAATCCAAAAAAAGATGCGTATTATTGGTGAAGGTTTGAAAGAGGCAATGCGTCACAAACGCACTTTTACCACTAAATCAGAACGTCAGCATTATGTCACCGAATATGATATTAAAGCTGATAATGAACTAGTTAAGTTGGTCAAAAAGTTATTTCCACAAGATTCAATTACTTCTGAAGAAAACCCCGAAATTAAAGGAACCAGTGACTTTTGCTGGTTTATAGACCCCATTTCAAACACTCGTAACTTTATTCACGGTCTACCAGGTTTTGCTATCTCAGTCGGAGTTATGAATATCAAAACTCAAGAATCAGTTGCCGGATTTGTGTATGACCCACTGCTTGATGAAATGTTTACTGCCGAAACTGGTAAGGGAGCATTTTTAAATAATGACCCGATTCATGTCTCAGACATTAAATACGGTGAACATGCTTTTATCAATGCAGATTGGCAGAAACGCAGAACTTATAAAGAGATTGAGGAAGGCATGGATATATTCACCAAAGTTGGTCGGGAATGCACAGTCAGAGCAGTTGGTTCAGTTGCACTCATGGTTGCTTATACCGCGATGGGTCGCTTGGATGGCATGGTGAATAACTATTCTGACAGATTTGCGCTAGTTCCGGCCTGGCCCATTATTCGGGAAGCTGGCGGGGAAATCCTAGACCTGCAAGGTAAAAAGTGGAATCTTAAATCAACCAGCACATTCGTTACCAACAATAAAATCACTGAAGGAATCCTATTATGCCTAAAGAAGTAGTCACCAATGGAATATTTCACAATGAACCACCAGGAAGTTTTGAAATTGAAGACCCAGCTACAACTTTACCTGGTCGGAAAAACCTGCGTATCTCTTTAACTCCACGCTGCAATTTGCGCTGTGCTCATTGCCACAATGAGGGTCAACCACCACCCTGGGCTGCACGGGAAAACCTAGCAGACTATGAAGTATCAGTTGATACAGTTGGTCAATTAGTTACAACCGCACAGCATTTTGGAATCCAGACAGTTAAATTAACTGGCGGTGATTTTGGAATGTATAAACACATGGAAGATTTACTCCACAGACTCGCTCACGAATGGCAAGAACAAATGGTTGGTATATCCTGGGGAGTCAACACAAACGGAATTCCACTTATAGATACTAGAAAAATGGGATTAGTAGTTGAATCACCATTGCATAAAATTACTTTTGGGATTGATTCACTTTTACCTGGTGAAAGAAGTAAGCCTGTGTCTCCGGTAGGAATCGAATCCCGCCGACTATTAGAATCGGTAGTGATTCCTTTAACAAGGGAATGGGGTGGAACCGGAAAAAAAATACGTATTGATGCAGTCTATACCGGAAACGAACCACGGATTTTATCAATCATAGAAGAAAGTTTAAAACATGGAATTGGAGCAAATATCCTTGAAGTAAATGGAGTCATGGGCACTCGTTATGAAACCAGAGCCAGATTCCTGGATTTTATTAACCAGATTGCTGAAAGATTCGGATTAGACCCACGCTTCTACCCATTTTTAAACCAGGTTTATTTGTATGAAGCTAGTCAAACTGACCCAGAAAAACCTAAAGTTAAATTCTTTCAAGACCACTGTGCAGATTTGGATTGTGGTAACTGCCGGAAGATTCACATGAGGGTCATACCTACCGGAAAACATATTTGTGCAGTGCCATGTTTCTTGCAGGGCCAGGGAAAATATATTCCGCTTGATAGAGACGGAGCTATAGACCTGGAAGCATTTAAAGCTGCAATTCCTAAACTGTCAGTCGGCCCAAATGGAAATGGAGGGGGACATGAAAGAATTACCCTCTGAACTAGATACTATGGATGGATTACAAGCATATTTATTTAACCAGGGTATAAGAACTCAAGGTTTTGAGTTATTAAATGGTGGTTATACCTCAACAGTTTATCGAGCTTCAATTGACGGCGAGAGAGCTATTATTAAACACGCCCGTCACAGAGAAAAGTTTTATCCTACTTATGAAGTTTTACCAGAAACCAGAGTCCAAACAGAAGTAGATGTGCTTACTCGTCTCCACCCCATATTTCCTACCCGTGTTCCTAAAGTTTTAGCTTATTTTCCAGAAAACGATGTGGTTGTAATGACCGATGTAGGTCATGATGCGCAACTTGGTTTTCCTTATTTCATTGAAGGTAAAGCTGAACCAGTCCATGCGCGAGCCTTAGGTAGATTTTTAGGAGAACTCCGACAAGCAACCGCAGAATGGGAGCCATTCCCAACAATTGAAGACTCGTTTGAACAGATGTGGACACGGGGATTGGAAGTGATGAACGCTTATCCTGAGTGGGCTAAACGCTGGAAAGAATATTATTTGGGAACACAGAAGTTCTTATGGCCGGATGGACACCCTAAAAATGTGCTTTTTGGCAATTCAGGAGAACCATTAAGAGCAATCGACTTTGATTGTTCTCATTTCGCCGACCCAGACTATATGTTGCCCAATTTTTTTGGACAGTTGCCTGTTTTTGCAGTTTTTGGCTATATTACTTCCCAACAAGCAGCTACCTTCACCAGAGAAATGATTGAGGCGTATACGGAAGTCCAACCAATTGACGCTGAAACAGAAAGAAAAATGTTATTTTATGCTGGAACCCAAACTATACAGAGACAGGATGGAAAATGGTTATTTCAAATTGCCTCCGAAATGAGCGATGAAGCTCTAAAACGCAAGGCCTTTATCTTTTATTTCGGTAGACACACAATTACTGCTATAAACTCATTTGACCAATATATTGATGAGGTAGCATCAATCAGTTCAGTCTAAATCTTCTGTGATTATGTTTTGGTTTTTCTTCTGCTTGAGAAATTTCGCCATAATGCATGTAGAGCAATAGTTTAATTCTTATCTTAGAAATAAAGCTCATCCTGGTTTAGGATGTTACCACCTTCTGTCAGATAAATTTAATCCAGGTTAGGTATGAAAACGGGACGTGGTGAGGCCAAAAAGAAAGCTCTTATTTCCTCCAATCCCCGCAACCAAGGGAGTTACACATAGTCAGAACCTAAGTAATTAGAGCGCTGCAAAGCTCTATTTTGGCACTTAAACGAAACTTAGATATGGTTTTTTATATCTAAGTATAAGAGTTCTTGACAAGGCCATATCTAATATTTATACTATAAAAGTTAGATATGGATAAACATATCAAAGGTAATATGAGAGCAGGTACATTTATAAATCAACTTGAAGGAGATGCAACATATAAAGCATTTGTTCAAAATAATCTTCCTCTTGAACTACGAGTTGATGAAAAATTACAAGGACTTCTTTCTAAGGCAGATTTAGCAATAGGTAGATTGGATAGTGTTGCTGAATTTCTTCCCGATATAGACTTCTTTATTTTAATGTATGTGCGTAAAGAAGCAACTGTATCGAGCCAGATCGAGGGAACTCAGGCAACCTTCATAGATGTTTTGAAAAAAGAGGCTAAAATTGATGAGGGAGAAGTGCATAAAGATGTTAATGAGGTTATTAATTATATTCGTGCAATGAATTATGGCCTATCTAAATTACAAGAGTTACCACTTTCTTTACGTTTATTAAAGGATATTCACGCAAAGCTGCTTACTGGTGTTAGAGGTGAACATAAAACTCCAGGTCAATTTCGGACTTCACAGAACTGGATAGGAGGCCCTTCTATTAATACTGCCACATTTATTCCTCCGCCTGCAAATCAAGTTGTAAGTCTGATGGGTAATTTAGAAGATTACATGCATAGTTTTCTTTCAACACCAGTACTTATCAAGATTGGCTTAATACATGCTCAATTTGAGACGATTCATCCTTTTCTTGATGGAAATGGTCGTATCGGACGACTTCTTATTACATTTTATTTATGTCAACAGAGAACTCTTCATAAACCGCTTTTGTATCTATCTGTTTTTTTCAAAAAACATAGACAGATTTATTATGATAGACTGAATGATTTTCGAGCCAAAGATGATATTGAGGGATGGTTGGCCTTTTTCCTTCAAGGAATTATAGATACATCAGAACAAGCGGTTGAAACTGCTCGAAAAATTATTCACCTGCGTGAAATAGGAATAAAAAAAGTTAGCACATTTGGTAGGTCAACCGAAAAAGCAATGACAATTTATCATTATCTTTTTCGATCGCCTATGATTCGAGTAAAAGATGTCGAACAAATAGTAAAGATTACGAATCCTGCAGCACTAGCATTGGTAAATAAATTTCTCCAAGGTGGTATTCTCAAAGAACTTACCGGTTTTAAGCGAAATCGAGTATTTTCATTTGCCGACTATGTTACTCTTTTTGAATAAAATAGGTTCTAATTTCGTGTCCTTCGGCGGACTCAGGGCAAGCGAGCCGAGCCATAACACCCGCAACTGATAATATTTGGAGCATTACAAGTCTCTGTTTGAATAATTTTTAATTTTCTGTTATAACTCTCCACTATCTATGGCAGACATACTATTGTGTCATGACGATGCAGATTTTGCCCACACAAGAGCTGAAAGTTGGAAAGAATTAGGTCATCATGTTACAGTCTGCACATCAGCTGCGGAAAGTCTAAACCGTGCTATAAGAGGATTATCAAATTTTGATGTTGTACTTTTTCATAAAGATCTTGGTCTAGGTCGGGAACGCTATGTCAAGTACCCAATTTTCTAGACGGCAATTCTGTTTCGATTTTTAAAATAGCGTAGCCGATAATTCTCCGGTGACATTTTTAATGTCGTGTGTATGCGATCAGTATTGTAATCATTGATGGTTAGATGAATTGCTTCAATGAGTTCTCCTAAGACTTCAAACCGATTAGGATCTCCTAAGTCTACTTTAAACTGCGAATAGAATGATTCCTGAAAACCATTCTGCCAGGGAGATGCTTTATCGCTCATAGAAACCATCATCCCAAGCGTTATGACAAACGTTGTTGTCGTTTGGGAATCATATTCACTTCCCTGATCTGAGTGGAAATAGATGGCTACTTTACTATTACATCTTGATATCGCATCTTTCAATGCTCCCAAAATGAGTTCCTGATTGTGAAACCTGGAAATGTTCCAACCAACTATTTCTCTGGTATACATATCCATAATGGTAGCCAGATAAATGAAATAACTGCCAAAACGGATATACGTAAAGTCAGATACCCAGACCACAAAGGGCGCAATAGGACATAAGGATTTGTACACGTTCATATAGGTAACAGCTGGTTTACCTTCATCCGCTTTTTTCCTCAGTTTCTTCACTCGTCTGCGGTAGGGTCTGATTCCAAACTTTTTCATTACCCGTAAGATGCGTTTCTTATTGAGTTTGAGTTCTATGGCTATCCGTTTATGGCCATAACTGGGATGAGCAGTCAGAACTGATTCAATCTGTCGTTTTACTTCTTCATCAACTGCCGGTCGTTTGTGTTTGTAGTACAGACTGGAGCGGGAAACTCCCAATTTATGGGCGAGAGCCGTTTTGGTGATTGGTTTTTCTTTTGGTTGCATAAGTATTGTTTGATTAACGATCATTCTTTTTTTCCCAATCAGAGAGCTTTACTGTCAGTCTCCCAACCAGTGCATACAGTGCTTCATTTTCCCGCTTCAATTTACCAATCTGCATGAATCCTGGTTGGGATTTAGTTACTCCGGACAACCAACCATAGACTGTTTTGGGGGAAACACCATGTTCAGTGGCTGCTTGTGTTGCCGGAGTTCCATTTTTAATACGGGCAAGAATTTGTTCTTTGATTTCTTTTACAATTGGTGTACCGGTACCCATAGACAGGTCTCCTTTCATTCTGTTTAATAATTTATACTATTATTCAGAATCTTTGTCTATTTTATAGGGTACCTGCCCCTATGGAGCAGGTGATGTTATTAGAGTAGTACAAGAAGAATCCCCCTTTATTAGAATTGGAGTCATCAGTGGTGAGTTTCCGGATGGGGAGAGAACAGTGGTCCATGAATTTAAAGCTGACTTTTATTTACCGACGGAAACGGATTATAATGATCCTTGGTTACTTCGACAAATAAATTCAGGTTATGTCAACGAAACAAAAAGAAGGCTACGGGGAAGCCGTGTTGAAATGCCTCCACATACTTCTTCTAGAGAAAGACGTTTGTTTTAAGGATTTATTGGTTTAACATTGACCAAGTTCCGATTTCGTGTAATCCCCGCAACACAAGTTCTACAGCCTCGATTTTCAACAATTGAATAAGAATGATCGTACCAATGTTATAATTTCTAGGTAAAAACAGGCTATTATATTTGATATAGACGGAACAGCTGTTGACGCGCCAAAGCTAAAAAATACCCAGCGCAGTTCTATGCCCAGCTGGAAAACTAATTATTTTACACTTTAATTTATAATATTCTTGTTATATAAAAAGCAATTAATGACCTTCTGGGAACAATTCGTATTTATCGTTAATAAAATAGCCAGGACAAAACAAGTTAAATCATGCTACGGTCAGATATTGGAGATTTATTTTAACATTGTCTATTTTTACAAAAAATTCACATTTCGTAATAAAAAATATAGCTACTTTTATCATTCCTATAACATTACATTTTTTGATGAACGAACGGTCGAAATCCCTATTTTTGCAGAACTTGTAAGCAGTTATAAAAATAAAAGAATACTTGAGGTAGGAAATGTTTTATCAAATTACTTTAAGGTAGACTACGATATTGTAGATAAATACGATCAGGCACCGGGTGTTATAAATCAAGATGTAGTAACGTACAAAACAAATAAGAAATATGAGCTGATTATCAGCATTTCCACGTTAGAACATGTGGGATGGGACGAGGTACCGCGAAAACCTCAAAAAATTTTTGCCGCGATGAAGAATTTAAAAAATTTGCTTACTCCGCATGGATTTTTGATCGCATCTATTCCTTTAGGGTATAATTCCTATCTTGATACGCTTTTAAAAAAGGAAAAAATTGGTTTTAATAAACAATATTAATAAATAACCCTGCAGCAGAGCTGGCAGGGTATTGAACCCTACAACAACCTCAG